>JACZVV010000112.1 GCA_022572465.1 Chloroflexota bacterium | reverse complement strand
ATCGTACCACAGGAGCGAAGAGGCGAGCCCAACAGGTTTAGCCACCGTCCTTGACGCGTTGCGGAGCGGTTCGTGGCGACGGTTGAGCGTCCGTTGACACCCTCTGTCCCCGGCGTTACCCTGACGAGCGTCCTTCGGCACCCACGTGAGCTCACGTCCCGGGAGGCGTCATGACGGGGAGACTCGGCCTCGCCTACGAAATCGTCGACGGCGACGGGCACATCGTGCTGCCCGGCGACGAGTGGTGGAGGCCGTACCTTCCCGAAAAGTATTGGGACTGGCCCGCCAAAGAAGTCGTCGAGCCCGACGGGACCAGGACGCTATGGGCTGAAGGCCGGCAGCTCGAAGGCCCGTTCAGCCCCGTCGCCAACTACCCGGCTGCCGGCGGCTCGGGCTTCGGCGTGACGCCTCTCTCGGTCAGCAAAGGACGGCAGGACGCCCCCATTTCCGTGGCCCGCAAGCTGGGCGGCGCCGATCCACGAGACCGCCTCACGGCCATGGACCAGGACGGCGTCGACGTCGCCTACCTGTTCCCTTCCCAGGTGTTGAGCCTCATCCCCGCTCTCTATAGCTCATCGTTCGCCGATGCCATGGTCCGCGCCTACAACGATTGGATCGGCGACTTTTGCGCCGCCGACCCCCACCGCCTTCGCCCCATCGCCATGCTGCCCCAGCAGGACCTGATCCTCGCCGAGGAGGAGATGCGGCGGGTGCGGAAAAAAAGTTTTCCCGCGGTCATGCTCCGCCCCAACACGGTCGGGAACCTGAACCTCGACCATCCCAACTACGAGCGAATCTGGGCCGCCGCCGTGGAGCTGGACCTGACCGTCTGCATCCACGAGGGGTTCGGTCTCAAGATCCCGCAGATCGGCGTGGAGCGCTGCTCCTCCTCGTTCCAAGGGCACGTCGTCTCCCACGCCTTCGAGCACATGATGACCTGCCTGTTGATGATCACCAGCGGCGTGACCGAGCGTCATCCCACGCTGCGTATCGGGTTCATGGAGAGCGGCGCGGGATGGGCGCCGTTCTGGCTCGACCGGATGGACGCGCACTTCGAGCAGGCGGTCTTCAACTCGGCCCACCCGGACCTCAAGCGAAAGCCCTCGGACTACTTCAAGCGACAGTGCTTCCTGGGCGTCGAGCCGGACTACGCGCTGCTGCCCCAGATGGTCGACTGGGGCCTGGAGGATACGCTGGTCTATGCCAGCGACTTCCCTCACTTCGACTGCATCTTTCCGGGGTCTGCGGCCGCGGCGGCCAACCGGACCGACATGTCCGACGAGGTCAAGCGCAAGCTCGTGCGCGACAACGCCCTGCGCTTGTTCAACGCGCAGAGCTGACGTCGTCGCACGCGGCCAGCAACGTCTGGAGATGCTCCGGGCCGGACTGGAGCCTTCCCGCCTCGATCTCCAGCACCAGCCGGTAGACCTCCTGGTTTACCGGCGTCGGGATGCCGGTCTCCCGGCCCTTCTTGACCACGTATCCGCTGAACGAGTCGACCTCCGTCTTGCGTCCCCGGCGCATGTCCAGAGGCATCGATCCGTAGAAATCGCCCAGCAGCGGGCCCGTGGCCTCGACCTCCCGGTCCAGCTCCTCGTAGCCCTCGCCTTGCGCGGCCTTGACGAACCGCTCGACTTCGATGTTGCCCAGGGAGATAGGCGGGATGTCATACCCCAAGGCGAGTCCTACCCGCGCGGCCTCGGCGGCCACCCGAAGACTCACGCGCCGCGGACCCGGTTTGACCTTGACGTCTTTCGACTTGCCGTTGAGCACGCCGTTGATGGGGTTGGACATGGTGTTGAGGATAAGCTTGCTCCAGAGCTCCCCCCAGACGTTGGTGGTCATCGGGGCCTGGATGGCGTTCTGGAACAGGTCCGAGAGCGCTTCCAGGCGCGGGGTGATCCGGCCGTGGAGCTCGCCGATGATCAGGCGTCCCCGAGGCGTGCTGAGCTTGACGTGCCCCGGCTCGATCGTCTCGCCGGCCAGCGCGACCACGGCGCCGATGACGCGGCCGTAGCCCACGAGCTCCGCGAGGCGCTCTTCCTGGACGCCGTTTTGCGCCGAGATCACGATGGCGTCGGGCTGCAGATATGGCTTGAGCAACGCCACGGCCCAATCGTTGTCGTAGGCCTTGACGCCCAGTATCAAGATGTCGATCTCGCCGACCGCCCAGGCCTCGCCCACGTGGAGCGCCCGAGGGTGGACGACGTAGGCGTGGCCGGCGTCGCTGATCTTGAGACCCGTCGTCTTGATGGCCTCGACGTGGGCCGCCCAGTGGTCGACGATCGTGACGTCCTGCCCGCCCAGCGCCAAATGTCCGGCGAGGTTGCCGCCGATCCCACCGGCCCCCATGACGCAGATCTTCTTGCCCATGGCGTCGCGCTCCGCACAAGGAGCCGTGGCCCCCGTGCTACGCCGTCGCGGCCTCTTCCACCATCCAGCACTCGCCGGCGACGCCAGCGCCAGCGCCAGCGATGGTGTACTCGGTGCCGGGACGAATGGACACGATGGCGCCACGATGGCACGTCTGGCCGCCGATCTCGAGAGCCCCGTCGGCCACGTAGAGATATTGGGGCCGGTCGGGGGCGGTGAAGCGCGCAACGGAGTCAGCCGCTATCCGGTAGAAAGACACCTTGGGGTACCGCTCGTCGGCGACGACGGCCCGCTCCTCCAGTCCGCCGGCCCCTTTCACCGCCGCCCACGGCAGTCGCTCGACCTCGGCGGAGGTGAGGAGCTGGCCCCGGCCGTGGCCGGGCGTCGCCGGAGGGCCCTCTTTGTAATCGGTCTGATCGATCTCGATGTCGGGCCGGCGGGGACGCACCATGAGCCAGCGCACGCCTTGCTCACCGATGTCCAGGCCGTAGGCGGTGTGCGCGCCCAGGAAGAGGATGCTGCCTGGTCCCATCTCCTCGGAATAGCCGGGCACCTTCAGGCCGCCATCCAGAATCAGCATGACCTCGTCCACCGTATGAGTATGAGGCGCGATGGTGTTGCCGGGCGCGTGCTCGATGAAGGAGACCTGGGCGTTATGCTCCCGGTAGATCTCCTCCGCGGTCCAGCGCCAGCACCCGCCGCCGGCCAGGGTCTGCTTCTTCAGGTCCCGCTCGTCTTCCCTGATGATGGGACGCATCGCACTCCCATTTCGCGCGCCGGGCGGTCAATCGCGGCGTGGTCTCCAATGGACCAGCGTGATCTCCGGCGACGCCTCCTCGAAAACCGCCTCCATCGCCATGCCCGCCTGAAGCTCCTCCGCCGTCGCGCGACGCAGGTTGCCCAGGAGCTGGCAGCGCCGGTCTTCGTCCAGCGCCACGGCCAGGACGACGTAGGGGACCTCATCGGCGAAGCCCGGATGGAGCAGGTGGTGCTGCACCGTCCAGCTCAAGAGAACGCCTTGGCCGCTCACCTGGGTCCAATCGCCGCCGGGAGTGTAGCATACGTTGCAAAAATCCCTGGGCGGCCAGCGAAACGAGCGGCAGGAAGGGCATCGTTGAATGAGCAGCTTACCGTCCTTCGCGCCCTGCCAGAAGGGACGTGAGTCGATATCGGGAAGGGGCAGCGGCCGCGAAACGTTCGTCGCCATGGTCGGCTCTCCTCCACCCTAACGCCGCAGCACCAGGCCGTTGCACTGAGGCGGCAGCGCTATGCCCGCCCCTCCCGGCGCCCCCGTGACCAGGGCCACCTCCGCTCCCTCGACCTGCCGCGGCCCCGCCCGGCCTCGGAGCTGCTCGACGGCCGCCAGCACGTGATTGTAGCCGTGGATGTAGGCCTCCGAGAGATGGCCGCCATGGGGGTTCGTCGGCAGACTCCCGCCGAGCGCCAGAGCTCCGCTGGCAACGAAGGGGCCGCCTTCGCCTTTGGAACAGAAGCCCAGGTCCTCCATCTGCACCACCACCATGTAGGTGAAGGCGTCGTAGATGCAGGCGACGTCGATGTCGGCGGGCGTGACGCCGGCCATGCCGAACAGCCGCGGGGCCATGAACCTGGCGCCGCTCTCGGTGGGGTCCATCCAGGCCTTCGAGTACAGCGTGCGGCCGGGGCCGTATCCGACGCCGCTGAGGTACACCGGCGGCTGCGGCAGGTCCCGGGCGCGCTCGGCCGACGTCACGATGAAGGCGCACGCGCCGTCGGACTCCAGGCAGAAGTCCAGCAGCCGCAGAGGATCGGAGATCATGCGCGAGGCGTGGTAGTCGTCTAACGTGATAGGCGTCCGCATCAAGGCGCGTTCGTTCATCGAAGCGTGCTGGCGAAACGTCACCGCGACGGCGCCAAGCTGGTCCTTGGTGGTGCCGTAGCGCTCCATGTGCATCCGGGCGCCCATGGCCACCGCCTGCCCCGGCGCCAGATGTCCGTAGGGCGACTGGTACTGCGCATCACCCGCCGTCCGAGGTTCGCGGCCGGTGCCGCCCATGCGGAATCCCGAACGGGAGTTCAGCGCCCGGTAACACAAGACGTTGGTCGCAACCCCGCTGTGCACCGCCATCGCCGCGGCGGCGATGGTGCTCTGGGACGCGGAGCCGCCGCCCAGGTGGTCCAGAAAGTAGGCCGTGTCCTCGATGCCCAGGGCATCGGCGACGACGTAGGACAAGGTGGAGTCGCCCACGGCATAGGTCGCGACGCCGTCGATATCGGTGACCTCCAGGCCGGCGTCGCCGATGGCCTTGTAGCAGGCCTCGAGAGCCAAGCCCAGCGTGGTCTTGCCCGAGTTTTTGGAGAACTCGGTGTACCCGACTCCGACGATGGCGGTCCGGTCCCGCAAGGGATGAGAAGGCATGGCGGCGTGGGCTCCGTTACCTGGCGGTGTAGCCGCCATCGGCGTTCAGCACCGCGCCGGTGATGTGCCGGGCGTGGGGACCCGCGAGGAAGAGAACCGTATGCGCCATCTCCGCCGCCTCGGGTGACCAGCCCAGGGGTGGGCGCGGTATCGCCTCCGCCATCAGGGTCAGGTCGTCGGGGGTCATCTCCTCCCGGTTCTCGGTGCCGCCCATGCCGCCCGGGCAGATGCAGTTGACCGTAATCCCCTTGTCCGCATAGTCCAGGGCTATGGTCTTGGTCATGTGCACCAGGCCGCCCTTGGCGGTGCAGTAGGCGGCGCTGTACTTGATGCCGGCGGCCCCGGCGATCGAGGAGATGTTGACGATGGCGCCGCCGCCGCGCCGGAGCATGTGCGGCACCGCGGCGCGGATGAGCATGAACGGCGCGCGAAGATTGATCGCGATGAAACTATCGAAAAGCTGGATGGGCGTCTCGTGGGCGAGGTGGGGTTTCGAGTGCTTCCCGGCATTGTTCACCAGGATGTCCACGCCGCCGAACTCACGCGCCGTCCGCTCCACCAGGCCTTCGACGGTCTCCTCCAGCGACAGGTCGCCGGGATAGACCAGCGCATGGCCTCCTTCGGCACGTATGGTCGAGGCCGTCTCTTCCAGCGGCCGGGCGCGGCGGCCCACGATGGCCACCTTCGCTCCCTCGCGGGCGAAAAGCTCGGCGGTCCTGGCGCCGAGGCCGGTCCCGCCTCCCGTCACGATGGCGACCTTTCCTTCAAGCAGCATGGCCCCTTCCTCTTACAGCGCCTAACGGAATCCAATGCTTCGGCCCATTGGGACCCGTGAGGTAGTCATTCTGAGAGAAGTCCCTGTCATTCTGAGAGAAGCGAAGAATCTCACGAGCCAGCAAGCGCCCCTCCTTCGGCGAGACCCCCGTCGTCCTCCGACTTTGTCGAGAGTCTCGATTTATCGGACCGGCGAGTCGGGACTCCTCAGCGTGATAGCAATCACGGCGCCGTTCAATTCAGCGATCTTAAAAAGCTGCAGCGGCTCAGCCGCCGGCTCAGCCGCCGACTCAGCCGGCCGCTCACAGCGAGGGGTTGAGGCCGCCGGCGACGGTCAAGAGCTGCCCCGTGATGTTGCGCGCCTGCTCGGATACCAGGAACAGCGCGGCGTCGGCGACGTCTTCCGGCTCGTTGGGCCGGGAGAGCGGGTTCATTCCCTTCCACGTGCTGGGGTCGCCGCCGCTGTTGCCCTCGTTGGTCCTGGTGGCGCCGGGCGCGATGGCGTTGACGTTGATGTTGTACGGGCCTAGCTGAGAGGCCACCGAGCGAGTGAAGGCGACCACCCCGGCCTTGGCCACGGCATAGTGGGTGTGCTCCGGCGTGCCGGCCCACGAGGTCGACGCGATGTTGACGATCTTGCCGAAGCGACGCTCCATCATCCCTTTCAGGACGAGCTGGGTGCAGTGGAAGGTGCCGCGAAGGCAGACCCCCAGCGTAATCTCCCACTCCTCTTCCTTGATCTCCCAGATCGGGTTGTGCACGGGGCCTTTGATTCCGCCGACCACGTTCATCAGGATGTCGACGCGGCCCCAGCGTTCCAACGCAGCGTTGATCACCGCCTCCGCGCCGTCGCGGCGCGTCACGTTGTCCACCACGCTCACCACGTCCCGGCCCAGTTCGCGGATGATCTTCTCGTAACGATCGGTCCTGTCGGGCAGCCGGTCGTTGAGGACGATGTCCACGCCCGCCTGGGCCAGCTTGACGGCGATGCCGCCGCCCATGCCGCCGCCCGAGCCGGTGACCACCGCTTTCAAGCCTTCGAGCTCGCCCAAGTTCGCCTCCCTCGCCTGTCCCTCGACCCTACCGGGCGGACGCCGGCGGCCCCGGCCCGCGCGAAGGGAGCTTGGCCTCGTCGATCCCAAACATCCGCAAGGCGTTGCCGCCCAGGATCAGACGCTGCTCTTCCTCGGGGATCCCGCGCATCTGGTTGGTGATGCTGTTCTGGGAGTTGGGCCAGTCGGTCCCGGAGTGCGGATAGTCCGACGACCATTGCAGGCACTCCACGCCGATCAGGTCGCGGTTGCGCAGGCCGTAGTAGTCCTCCTGGAAGGTAGCGAAGCATTGGCGGCGAAAGTAGTCCTTGGGCAACATGCTCAGGTGATCGTTGGTCCAGAACCGGTGCCGCATGAAGTTGAAGGTGGTCTGTTCGAGGAAGAAGGGAATCCAGCCGATGCCAACCTCGGCGAGGCCCAGGCGCAGGCGGGGGTGGCGCTCCAGAATGCCGCCCAGAATGAACTGGGACATCAGGGGTATGGTGGAGACCGCCTGGCGCTCCTGGTTGAGCCGGGCGAGGGTCAACGTGCCGAAGGAGTCCTTCGACTCGCGTTCGTCGGCAGCCTCTCCCGCGGCCTCGATCTCTCCGCCCTCGCTGAAGCCGACGTGGATGGCGCAGGGCATCTCCATCTCCTCCATCAGGCTCCAGAAGGGCTCGTCGGCGGAAGGGTTGGACTGGGTGCTCCCGTTGGGGAAGGCCGTCATCTGGATGGCTCGAATGCCGGGCAGCTCCCGGACGCGCCGCGCCTCCTCCAGCGCGTCCTCGACTCCCGTCACCGGCAAGGTGCCCAGGGCGTACAGCCGATCGGGATTATAGGAGGCGAACTCGCTGATCCAATCGTTGTAGGCGCGAACGCAGGCAATCTGGAGGCCGCGGTCCCGTTTGGAGTAGACCTGGGCCCCTGCCATGACGTAGGTGGGGTAAAGAACGTGGGCGTCGACCATGTCGATGTCCATGTCGCGGAGGCGAGGCTCCGGCGCGCCGGCGCCGGGCGGCAGATCGCCGTAGTCCTGGCACAGGAGCTCCCACTTCACCGGGGAGACGCCGAGCACGTTGCACAAAGGCGTGATGGAGGCGGTCCGTTTTCCGCCCTCGAAAGACCACACCTGTCCGCCGTGGGAGCCTCGCAGCACCTTGGGCGCGCGGTCGCGCAGAGCCGCTGGCAACCGCGACTGCCACAGGTCGGCAGGCTCGTTGATGTGGGTGTCGCTGTCGACAATTCTGAGCATCTTGTCGCCTCCTCCTCCAACGGCGCGGCGGAGGGTCGTCCGGCGAAGGCTGAAGGGACGAGCGCCGCCGTCGCCCGGAGGGTAAAGGACGCGCTCGGGGCCGTCAAGCTCGCCGTTCGGATTGGCCCGGCGCAGCCACGATCCCCCGCCGGGCCAGGTCGGCGATGGCGGCCTCGTCGAACCCCAGCTCCGCCAGGATGGAAGCGGTATGCTCGCCGGGGTAGGTGTTGGAGCCCATAACCGAAGCGCAGTCCGAAAAGGTGACGCCCGGCCCGTAGCGCCAGTACCGCTGGAACGTCGGATGCTCCACCTCGACCATGAGGCCGGTTGCCTTCATCTCCGGGTTGGTGTTGGCGAATTCGCTATAGGTCCCATCGAACGCTTCGACGCAGCCTACCCCTGCCGGGGCCAGTCGCTCCTCCCACTCCCCCGCGGACCGTTGGGCGAACGTCTCCTGGAGCCGCGCGGCCAGCGCATCGTCGTTGGCGAGCCTCGCCTCGCGGTCGGCGAATCGCCGGTCGCTCGCCAGCTCACGCCGGTCGGCCTCGCGGCAGAACGCCTCCCACTCGCCCTGCGTCGGGCAGGCGAGAAAGACCCACCCTTCCTTTGCTCGGTAGAAGCGGTACAGGGCGTGGAGGCCATTCAGCTCTGGGTCGGGATACCTTCGCTCCGGTTTTCCCGCGTAGGAGATGCAGTCGTCGGAGTTGACGTAGAGGTTCGAGCAGAGCATCGACGTTTCGACATACTGGCCCAGGCCCGTCGTCTCCCTGGCGTGGAGGGCCAAGAGCAACGCCGTGGCGACCGCCAACGCCGACGTCACGTCCGGGTTCCCCTCGTTGGCGCGGAAGAGAGTGCTGGAGACGGCGCGCATCTCCGGGTAGGAGAGCGTGGCGTCGGGCGGCGGGGGCGTCTCCCGGCCCACCTGATAGCGGACGCCTCCGCAGATCGCCCCTGGAATCGGATGGAAGGCGGGCCGATGAGAGCATGGCCCGGAAGAGCCATAGGCCCCCGCGTAGTGGTAGATAATGCCCGGGTTCAGGGCTTTGACCTGCTCGTACCCGATGCCCAGGCGTTCGGGCACGCCGGGGCGGTAGTTGTGCATCAGGATGTCGGTGCGTTTTAGAAGCTCGGCGACGATGGCCCCCGCGTCGGGCGCCTTGAGGTCGATGGCGAGGCTCTCCTTGCCCTGGATCGTCTTCACCGCCAGGGGGCCCCACGCCCGCCACGGGTCGCCCTCGATCGGCTCCACCTTGATGACTCGCGCGCCCATGTCGGCCAGGATCGCCGGCCCGAAGGGGGCCGCGAACCAGGACGCGAACTCCAGGACGGTCACGCCTTCGAGCGGGTAGCGGGACTGCTCCGCCTCGTTGGGCGTTGCCCCGACGCGCCGGTCAGTG
>JACZVV010000111.1 GCA_022572465.1 Chloroflexota bacterium | reverse complement strand
GTCCACCTTCGTCGTGGTGGCGGCGAACAGCGTGCCGATCGGTTCGCCCGCCGCCAGCCTGGTCAGGATATCCGGCACCCGGCCGTTGGCGATGACCACGTCCGTGCCGGATCCGGTGGCCAGCCGCGCGGCCTGGAGCTTGGTCACCATGCCGCCTCGACCGCGGCGTGTGCCCGCGCCGCCGGCCAGGGCCTCGACGCGGCCGTCGATGCGGTCGATCCGCTGGACCAGCTTGGCGCGGGGATCGCGGCGCGGGTCCGAGGTGTACAGGCCGTCGATGTCCGACAGCAACGCCAGCAGGTCGGCGTCGACCAGGTTCGCCACCACCGCCGAAAGGTTGTCGTTGTCGCCGAAGACGTTGCCTCCGATCTCCTGAACGTCGACGACGTCGTTCTCATTGATGATGGGCGCCACGCCCAGCTCCAGCAAGCCTTCCAGCGTGTTGCGGACGTTGAGGTAACCCTCCCGGTCGTCCAGGTCGCCTTTGGTGATCAGCGCCTGGGCCACCTGAACGTCATGCCGGCCGAACAGCTCCCGGTACCGGTGCATCAGGTGGCTCTGGCCGACGGCCGCCAGGACCTGCTTGAACGGCACGTCCTTGCGTCTCTTGCGCAGCCCCAGCGCCTCCTGGCCGGCGGCGATGGCCCCGGAGGTGACGATCAGCACCTGAGCGCCAAGGCGGCGCAGCCCAGCCACCTGGTCGACCAGCGCGGCCATTATCACCGGGTCCAGCCGGTCGCCGCCGCCGGTGAGCAGGTTGGTGCCCAGCTTGGCGACGATGCGGCGGTACTTCAGGTTGGTCGTCTCGGAGGATGCATTCATGCCTGCGACCGGGGAGGCCCTCGACGAGCGCCAGCCGGCCTCGTCGTCGACGCCAGTATCCAACAGAAAAAGTATACCACCGGACGTTTTTCCAGCGACCTGCCGCACTGCTACAATAGTCTTCAGGGGTAGCCATCGCGGCTAGCCCTTGTTGGTATTGAGGAGTTCGCTTGCACCTGAAAGGAATCGTCGGACTCGCCGCCGGGCTGCCGGCGTTCCAGGACGTCGCCCGGGAGCTGGCGGCCGGCCAGGGCGAGGCGAGCGCCGCGCTCCCGGACGCCGTCAAGCCTCTCGTGCTGGCAGCGCTGTGGCGCGGCGCGAAGCGGCCGCTGATGGTCGTCACGCCCCGGCCCGAGGCGGCGCGCCAGCTCCACGAGCAGATCGTCGCCTACGCCGGTGAAGACCCGGCGATTCTCCTGTTTCCCGAGCCCGACTCGCTGCCCTACGAGCGCCTGGCGTCGGACCCCTCGACGGTGCACCAGCGATTGGCGGCGCTGGCCGCACTGGCCGGTGTGGCTCGGACCGAGGGCGCGAGTCCGCCGCTGGTGGTGGCCTCGGCCTACGCCGTGGCTGCCAAGGTTATGCCGCCACAGCGGTTCCGCAGCGCCACCCACACCATCGAACGCGGCGGGCGCGTCGATCTGATGCGGCTGGTGCGCCGCTGGGGCGCCCTGGGCTATCGGATGGAGACGGCCGTCGTGGCGCCGGGCTTGATGAGCCGTCGTGGCGGGATCGTCGACGTCTACGCCCCGACGATGGACCTGCCCGCCCGCATCGAGCTCTTCGGCGACGTGGTCGACAGCATCCGCCGCTTCGATCCGGCCACGCAACGGTCCGCCGGCCTGGTCCAGTCGATGACGGTGACGCCGGCGTCGGAGGCCATCCCGCCCTCGGCCCTCCCGCCTTCAGAAAAAGCTCAGCCGCCCGAGCTGGACCTATCACGCCTATCGCCGGAGTGGCGGGAGCGCTTCCAGGATGAGCTCGACAGTCTGGCCAGGGGTGAGTCGTTCGAGGAGATCGAGTTCTATCGGGGCCTGCTGCACCAGGGATCGGCCCTGGAGTACCTCTCGCCCGAAGGCATCCTGGCCCTGGACGAGCCGCCGCGCATCATCGAGGCGCTGGAGGAGATCGACGAGCAGGTCGCGGAGCTGCGGGCCAGGCTGATCGGCGAAGGACGCTTGCCCCCGGACCTGCCGGCGTCCCACCTGACGGCCAAAGATCTCGAGGCCGCGGCCGCGGGTGTGCCGAGGCGTCTGTCCCTGGCGGCGTTCGGCGACGTTGACGGCCGGTTTCCCTTCGGCGGCGTACCGAGCTACGGCGGGCGCACGAAAGTGCTGATGGACGAGATCAAGGAGATGATTGGCCAGAGACGCCGCATCGTGCTGGTGACCCACCAGGCGCCGCGACTGGCCGAGCTGCTGCAAGACGCCGATATCTTTGCCACCCCTGTCGCCGACCTCGCCGACGTGCCTCCCAGGGGCGCGGTGGCCCTGGTCCACGGATCGCTGTCCGAAGGGTGGTCGCTGCCCGCCGAAGAGACCGTGGTGCTGACCGACGCCGAGATCTTCGGCATCGCCAAGCAGAGGCGGCGGCTCCGCCATCGCCCCGTCCGGTCCGCCACGCGAGGTTCCTTCCTCGCCGAGCTGAGCGTGGGCGACTACCTGGTGCATATCGACCACGGCATCGGCCGGTTCGCCGAGAGCATCGTCCGTCGCAGCGGCGACCGGGAGCGGGAGTTCCTGGTGCTGGAGTACGCCGCCGGCGACCGGCTTCTGGTGCCGACGGACCAGATCGATCGGGTGGGCCCCTATGTGGGGAGCGGCGAGCGGACTCCCACCCTGACGAGGCTCGGCACGCAGGAGTGGAACCGGATGAAGGCGCGGGTCAAGGCCTCCACCGCCGAGGTGGCCCGGGGGCTGCTGGCCCTCTACGCGTCGAGGGAGGTCGTCGCCGGCCACTCCTTCGGCCCTGACAGCCCGTGGCAGGCGGAGCTGGAGGCGTCATTTCCCTACGTCGAGACGCCGGACCAGCTTCGAGCCATCGCGGAGGTCAAGGCCGACATGGAGGGCTCCAAGCCCATGGACCGGATCATCACCGGCGACGTCGGCTACGGCAAGACTGAGGTGGCGTTGCGGGCGGCGTTCAAGTCGGTGATGGAAGGGCGGCAGGTGGCGATTCTGGTGCCGACGACGGTGCTGGCCCAGCAGCACCTGAACACCTTCACCGAGCGCCTGGCCCCGTTCCCCGTGCGGGTCGAGATGCTCAGCCGTTTTCGGTCCCATCGCCAGCAGGCCGAGGTGGTCGCGGCGATGGCCAGCGGGGCCGTGGACATCTGCATCGGCACCCACCGGCTCCTGCAAAAAGACGTGAGTTTCAAAGACCTGGGCCTGGTGATCATCGACGAGGAGCAGCGGTTCGGCGTGGCCCACAAGGAGCGTCTGAAACAGCTTCGGCGAGAGGTGGACGTGCTGTCGATGAGCGCCACGCCGATTCCGCGCACGCTCTATATGTCGCTGGCCGGGGTGCGGGACATGAGCGTCATGGAGACGCCGCCGGAGGACCGGCTGCCCATCAAGACCTTTGTGTCCCAGTACGACGAGACGACGGTTCGCGAGGCGATCGTCCGGGAGCTGGAGCGCGGCGGCCAGGTATTCCTGGTGCACAACCGGGTGTACAGCATCGGCGCGGTCGCCCAGCGCATCGGCCAGCTCGTCCCCGAGGCCAGGGTGGCCGTGGCCCACGGCCAGATGCCCGAGGACCGCCTGGAGTCGGTGATGCTGGAGTTCTCGGACGGGCAAACCGACGTGCTGGTCACCACCACCATCATCGAGTCGGGGCTGGACATGCCCAACGTGAACACGCTCATCGTCACCGACGCCGACCGCATGGGCCTGTCGCAGCTCTACCAGCTTCGCGGCCGGGTCGGCCGGGGCGCGACGCGGGCCTACGCCTATTTCATGTACCGCCCCGACAAGCGGCTGACGGACACGGCGGAGAAGCGCCTGAAGATGATCCTCTCGGCCTCGGAGCTGGGCGCGGGCTTCCGCATCGCCATGAAGGACCTGGAGATCCGCGGGGCGGGCAACCTGCTGGGGACTGAGCAGCACGGGCATATCGCCGCCATCGGCTTCGATCTCTACGTGCGGCTGCTGGCCGACGCCGTGGCCGAGCTCAAAGCCGGCGGCGACGGCGTTGCGCCGGTCCCGGCCTTAGTCGTGAAGACGCCGGCGCCTTCCATCGACCTGCCGATGCCGGCCCACATACCCGAGGCCTACGTCGCCGACCTGAGCACGCGCCTGGACCTCTACCAGCGCATGGGCGCCCTGACCGAGCCGACGCAGATCGACGACCTGGCCGACGAGCTCAAGGACCGGTTCGGCCCCTGGCCCGAGCCGGTGGAGGACCTGCTGTTCATGGTCAAAGTCAAGCTGCTTGCCGCCAGGGCCGGCGTGCTCAGCGTCTCCCACGAGACCGGCGAGATCGTGCTGGCCGGCGACGAGAAGACGTGGGTGCGCCTGCTGGGCGTGCAGCGGCCCTACGGCGACGGCATCCGCATCGGCCACACCCGCGTGCGGCTGGACATCAAGCGTCTAGGCAACGCCTGGCGCGGCGTGCTAGAGAAGATGCTCAGCGCCGTCGGGGAGGGGTAGGGGCTGCTAAATTTCGAGTAGACGCCGGGCAATGTCCCGTCCCTGTATCAGGGCTTTGCGGGCCCTTTTGACGGTAAATGTCACATTGCCTCTGTAATCCGCTCGGTTACGCTCGCGCCTGAGTCTGTCCAGATCGAGACCAATCTCGGCGACCGTGGGATTCTGGTCCTGCCTGAGAGCGTAGATTACCTGAGTGTGGACACTTCTCTGCATGGAGAAAGGCTTCCCTCGCCTGGACTCCATCAAATCTCTTGCGGGGGAAAACACGGCATAATATGCCCGCCCTACGACAGACCGCATGAAATGCTCTCCTGCCTGGGTGACCAGGTGATCAGCAACGTCCAGATACAGCAGCCAATCAAACCGGGGCGTCGTCATGCGTGTCTACTGTGAAATTCAGCCGGTTCCGGGTCCGTCCAGCCTCCTGGGCAAACCACTCGCTGTCGAGTCGGTCCAATAACGACAACGCCTCTTCGGGCTCGGTGTCGACCACGATCACGCCGAAAAGCTCGGATTGGCCGCCGTCGGGGTCCTCTTCAACCTCCAGGTGGACCCTCACTCGCCCAAATATTCTGTCGATGTGGGATTTGGCCTCAAGGAGTAGCGGTATCAGATATGGATGTGACGAAAGGAACCGCACAATGGGCACCGTTTGCGGTTCTGAAAATGGATAGCTCTCACGAACTCTGTCGATTTCCGGTGGAGGAAAATGAGACTGGTGAGTTGAGCGATAGGCTTTCTGGAATGCCCGGCTCTCAGCCTCGTCGGCATACATTCGGGCTAAGTTCCTCAATCTCCGCCCCCTTTGCCTTCAAGACCTCGTGCTAGGAGGAGCACAAGCCCACCGATGAGCAATCCAGCCAGAAGGTTCTCGTTTTGTTTCTTCAGGCCAAGATGACGAAGTCGATTTGTCGCTACATCCACCGCATTGGCAAAATTCCCGAAGCGACTAAAACGGACGGTGTTTTCCGGTGGCACACCGCTTAGCTGGACGCCCTCCTCTATCAACGCCACGAGATGTTTGTTGCCCATCTCCCGGACCTCGGTGTTGACCCAATCATCGTACTGACCCAGAGTTGTTACGAATAACAGCATAGCCTGTGATTTTTTCAGGGATGATTGCAGGTCAGCAGGAAGCGGACCGTTTGGGGACCACTGCCGGTGAGGGATTGTCGGCCGGAGACCTTGCCTCGTAGCGTCTTCAGCTAACGCATAGACTTGCGCCAGTTCCACCGGGCTGACGCTATGGCTAATGTATACATTGAACATCGGCTTGATCCCTCACGCGGGCTATCCACGGAATGATAGCATGCGGCCCCCCCACCCCGCCCCCCCACCCCTCACACCAGCCCCAGCACCTCGCTGAGCGCCGTGATGCGCTCCACGTCGTCGTACTCGCCCAGCAGGCCGTCGCGGTCCAGCAGCACCGCTTGGATGCCGACGCCCCGCGCGCCGACGACGTCGCCGTGGTACTGGTCGCCCACGTGCAGCACCTGGCCGGGCTCGACGTTGGCCTGCTCCAGCGCCGCCAGGAAGATGCCCGGGTGGGGCTTCTCGGCCCCGGCGGACATGGAGCTGACCTTGAAATCGAGGTAGGAGCCGATCCCCAGGCGGCCGCACAGCTCGTCTAGGTCCCGGTAGATGTTGGAGACCAGCCCCACCACCAGGTCGCGCTCCCTGAGCGCGCGGAGCGTCGGGACCGCATCGTCGAACGGGGCCAGCTCGTAGTGCTGCTGCCGGACGGCGGCCCAGACCTTGGCGGCCACGTCCAGCGATACGTCGATGCCTCCGCCTTTCAGCACCAGGCGCTCATACTCGGCGAAGAACTTGAGCCGGTCTCCACGCTCCATCTTCTGGATGTGGAAACGCGAGTTCTGCTCCGTCATGAACCGGTCGGCGTCGGCGTAGCCCCGCACGATCCCTTGCACGTCCGGCTCCAGGCCGCACTGCCGCGCCGCCTGCATCTGGGTCTGCTCGCGTGGAGGTTCGAAGCGCGCCAGAGTGTTGTAGAGATCGAAAAAAACGGCTTTGATCATCGGATTGCCGGACGATGAATGATACGATAGGCGGTCTCATTCTAGCATGGCGGTCCCTCGAAATCGGGCCCGGCACAAGGAGTCGCGATGCGGAGCGTCCCAGCATTGCGGGCGTCTCTACGCCGCCTTGCCGCCAGAGCGTTGGACTTCCTGTTCACGCCCCGGTGCGTCGGATGCGACCGCGAAGGCGCCTATCTGTGCGAGCCGTGCCTCGACGACGTCCCCAGGCTCGCGAAGCCCTACCGGCCCGGCGGCCAGCCGCGCTCGGGAGACGAGGCGGGGATCGAGCGGCCCCGCGCGGTCTCCATGGTCTACTCCACCTTCGCCATGGAAGGCGCCGTCCGGCAGGCGGTCCACGATCTGAAGTACCGCGGCGTGCGGGCCCTGGCGCAGCAGCTGGGGGCGGCGATGGCCGAGCACGCCCAACGGTTGGGGATCCAGGCCGACGTCCTGGTCCCGGTGCCGCTGCACCGCACACGCCTTCGCGAGCGCGGCTACAATCAGGCGGCGCTCCTCGCCGAGGAGGTCGGGCGACGCCTGGGCCTTCCGGTGGAATCCAATGCGGTGGCCCGCGTGCGGCCGGGCCAGCCCCAGGCGGTCTCCGGGGGAGCGGCCCAGCGTTGGGAGGAGGTGCGCGACGCCTTCCAGGCTCAACGTCCGCCGCCGGGACGGCGCGTGCTGCTCATCGACGACGTGTGCACCACCGGGGCGACCCTCGACGCCTGCGCCCACGCCCTGAAGGCCGCGGGGGCCGAGCACGTGGTGGGCCTCACCCTGGCCCGCCAGCAGTAGGGCCTGACGATCCTCTCGACCCGGCGGGCCGCGCCTCCTCGCATCCTTCCCCAGCCGTTGGTCCCGGACGCCGCTCAGACCGGTGTTGTCTTGCACGGACACAGCCAATCAGCCTACAATCCGAAACGCCCATGGCCGGAAAAACTGATGCGGCTCAGCCGCCGGGGCCGGAAACGCCGATGTGGCTCAGCCGCCCGGCTCAGCCGCTTGGTGTGGCTCAGCCGCCGGAGGAGGAGGGCAATGGGACGCGTAATCTTCCAGAACGCCAACCTGGTCGATGGCGAGAACCCGCCGCGGCCCGGCTCGACGGTCGTCGTCGAGGGCGAGCGAATAACCGGTGTCACGGCAGCGGGCCACGGTAAGCCGTCCACGCCCGCCGATCGGGTCATCGATCTCGCCGGCAAGACCATCATGCCCGGGATGATCCTGTGCCACTTCCACGCCGCCTACGACAACGTCGGCACGTGGGGCGGCCCCATCGATCTTCAGCACCCGCCCACCTATCTCGCCATGCTCGCCGCCCGCAATGCCCGCGCCTTGCTCATGAGCGGCTACACCGGCGCCGTGGGGGCCGGCACCGCCCACAACATCGACAGCTCGCTCAGGGACGCCATCGAGGCCGGGGTCGTCGAGGGGCCCCGCCTCATGCCGGCGGGCCGCGACCTGGTGACCACCGGCAACCTCATCGACTCCACGCCCTGGTGGTGGCAGGTCGGACTCGAAGGCGTCGCCAGGCCGTGCGACGGCCCCGACGCGTTCCGCCAGGCGGTGCGCGAGGAGATCAAGCGTGGCGCCGAGATCATCAAGCTCTACCCCACCGGAGGCCACGGGCTTCCCTGGCCCTCGGACCTCATGGCCATCGGATTCGACGAGATGAAGTCGGCGGCGGACGCCGCCCACGAGCGCGGCAAGAAGATCCGTGGGCATATCGCCTCCAAACGGGGCATCCTGATGGGGATCGAAGCCGGCCTCGACGTGATCGACCATGCCGACCGGATGGACGGCGAGTGCATCTCGGCCATCCTCGAGGCCGACGCGTTCGTCGTTCCCAGCATCTACTTCCTGTTCCGGCTCATGGAGGACGCCAAAGCACGGGGCGAGTGGGACCAGCCTCGCTGGCGGCACGTGGAGGAGGTCTTCGAGCAGATGTGCAGCATCCTGCCCGAGGCCAACGCCGCCGGCGTCAAGCTTCTGCTGGGCGACGACTTCGGCACGGCGTCCATGCCCCACGGGACCTACGCCCGCGAGCTGGAGGTCTACGTCGAGCACGGCGGGCTCTCACCGCTGGAGGTCATCCGATGGGCCACCCGCAACGGCGCGGAGCTCATGGGCATGAGCGACGAGTTGGGCGCCATCCGCGAGAACATGCTGGCCGACCTGATCGTCGTCGACGGCGACCCGACGGTCGACATTGCCGTGCTTCAAGAGCCCGCGCGTTTGGCCGCCATCATGAAGGGTGGCCGCTTCGTGAAGGACGATCTGGACGCACCCCATGGATAGCCCCCGCCAGCGACCCCGGCGCCAACGACGGCGGTAGATGCCACGGAAAAGAGGCTGTGATGACTGACTCACTTCTCGGGTTGGAGGGCAAGGTCGCGCTGGTGACCGGCGGCGGCCGGGGCATCGGCAGGGGTTGCGCCGCCATGCTGGCCCAGGCCGGATGCGACGTCGCCGTCGCCGACGTCAGCAAGGAGCACGCCGCGGAGACGGCGAAGGAGGTCGAGGCCCTGGGTCGCCGGGCGGTGGCCATCGAAGCCGACGTGCGCACCAACCAGGGCATCGAGGCGATGCTGGAAGGCGCCATCTCCTCGCTCGGCGGGCTCGACATCTGCATCAACAACGTCGGCGGTCTCGTGGGCCATCCCCCGACGCCGTTCCTGGAGAACACCACGGAGTTCTACGACGACATCGTCACCAACAACCTTCGCGCGACGTTCTTCTGCTGCCAGGCCGAAGCGAAGTCGATGATCGCTCGCGGCGTCGCCGGCTCCATCATCAACATCTCGTCGGTGGCCGGGATACGCGCCACCATGAACATCGCGCCCTACGGGGCG
>JACZVV010000110.1:9241-9639 GCA_022572465.1 Chloroflexota bacterium | reverse complement strand
GACCCACAGCTCGAAGGACGCGGCGCCCTGGTAGACCAGCATCGGTAGGCCGCCCAACGTGCGCGCTCCCGCGGCCTTCGCCGCCTCGAGCAACGGCGTCTCCGCCGGGTTGTAGACCAGGTCGCACACCAGTGCGTCGGCCGGGATCTGCGACGCCTCCAGTGGGCTGTGGCCTTCGGTGGGGCCGTGCTTCATGCCCACCGAGGTCGCGTTGACGATCAGCTCCGTTCCTTCGGGGACGGTGGCCCATGGCGCCTGATGCAGCTCGACGGCTCGACTCGCCGCTTCCGTCGCCAGCGCGGCGCTCAGCGCCTCGCCTCGGGCGGTGGTGCGGTTGCTCACGCAGAGCCTTGCGACGCCGCTCCCCAGCAGGGCCACGGCGACGGCCTTGGCCGCGC
>JACZVV010000110.1:0-9231 GCA_022572465.1 Chloroflexota bacterium | reverse complement strand
GGGAAATAGTCCGCCACTTCGGGCGCATCCGCGCTGGCGTCCATCTGCAGCACCGCCTGCCGCCGTTCGACAACGACAAAATCGCGCTGGACGATTTCCGTCGCCCCCGCCACGCCGCTCCCCAGCAGGGCCACGGCGACGGCCTTGGCCGCGCCACCGGCGCCCAACACCAGCGCACGCTTGCCGTTGGGGTCCATCGCCCCGTCTTCGGTCAAAGCGCGGAGAAACCCCGCGACGTCGGTGTTGTACCCTTGCAGCCTGCGGCCCCGGTTGACGATGGTGTTCACGGCGCCGGTCTGCCGCGCGACGGCGTCGAGCTCATCCATCAGCGCCAGCACCCGTTCCTTGTAGGGCACGGTGACGTTGGCGCCCAGGAGCTCGGGGTTGCGGCACATCGCCACGCGCCATTCGAGCTGTTGGGGCGGCGTCTCCCAGCGTTCGTAACGCATTCGGAGGCCCAGCTCGTCCAGCGCCGCCTGGTGCATGGCCGGCGAGACGGTGTGCTGGAGCGGGTAGCCGATGACGCCCATCAAGCGCAGAGGGGGGTTGGCGGATCGTTCGCTCACGGTTGCTCATTGTGCGGGCGCGACCCGCATTCCACAAGAGACATTCAAGGGCCGCAAGAGACATTCAAGGGCCGCAAGTGACTCAAGGGCCGGACTCAGCCTCGGGTTGTTGGCGGCACCGAGGTCGGGTATCATACATCGCCGGTCTGGAACCAATATCTTTCGAAGGGGGCGGCAGATGAATCATCGTCATCTCGGCAGCTCGGGGCTCGAGGTCTCCGTACTGGGTCTGGGCACCAACAACTTCGGAATGCGGTGCGACGAGGCGACCACCGCGCGGGTCCTGGACCAGGCGCTGGACGTCGACGTCACGTTCATCGACACGGCCAACATCTATGGCGGGACCAAGTCCGAGGAGTTCATCGGAAAGGCCCTGAAAGGCAAGCGCGACAAGTTCGTTCTCGGCACCAAGTTCGGCATGGGTGGCGGCAAGGAGCCCAACGCTCGCGGAGGCTCCCGCAAGCACATCATGGACCAGATCGAGAAGAGCCTCCGCCGCCTCGACACCGATTACGTGGACCTCTACCAGATTCACATCGCCGACCCCGGCACGCCCATCGAGGAGACGCTGCGGGCTATGGACGACCTGGTGCGGCAGGGGAAGGTCCGCTACATCGGGTGCTCCAACTTCGCGGCGTGGCAGGTCTCGGAAGCGGTCTGGACGTCCCGCACGCTGAACCTGACGAGCTTTGTCTCGGTCCAGCCGCACTACAATCTGTTAAAACGGGACATCGAAAAAGAGTTGGTCCCGTTCTGCAAGAAATACGACGTCGGCATCGTCCCCTTCTTCCCTCTAGAATCGGGGCTGCTGACCGGGAAGTATCGCCAGGGCGAGCCGGCCCCCAAGGGCAGCAGGATGGACACGACGACAATGTTCAGCCGGGTCCTCAACGAGGGCAACTTCCGGACCGTTACGGCGCTGGAGGGCTTCGCCCAGGAGCGGGACCACACGGTCGGCGAGCTGGCCATCGCCTGGTTGCTGGCGAACCCGACGGTGAGCAGCGTCATCGCCGGCGCCACCAAGCCGGAGCAGGTGGTGGCCAACGCCAAGGGCGTCGATTGGAAGCTGTCCGACGACGATCTGAAGGAGATCGACAAGATCGCTCCCGCCGCGTGACCCTGCGTTTCGCGTGGGCGGGCGATTGAGGGCCATCGGGCCCTGGAGGCTCTGCCTCGATGGCGGCAAGGAGAACGGATGGTGGCGGGCATGGCGGACACACGGGTAATCGACGCCGACGGCCACATTCTCGAACCTCGGGACTTGTGGGCCAAGGGGGTGCCCGCCAAGTTTCGGGACGAGACCATCAAGGTGGTCTGGGACGAGTCCGTCCAACGCGAATTGACGATGCTCGGCGGCCAAATGGTCCAACGGGCGGCCGTCAACAACGGCATGGCCCGCCAGCCGGCGTCCCGGCGCGCCGACCCCAGTGGATGGCGCTGGGAGGAGCTGCCGCCAGCGGGCCTCGAGCCTCACGCCCGTGTCCAGGAGCTGGACCGCGAAGGGATCGACGCAGCCGTTCTCTACCCTTCCCTTGGCCTCGTCATCGGCGGGATTCAGGACCCCGATCACGCCGTCGCCGCGTGTCAGGTGTATAACGACTGGCTGGCGGAGTTTTGCGCCGCCTCGCCGGACCGGCTGGTGGGAGCGGGCGCCATTCCCATGCAACGCCCCGAGGCCGCGGCCGTCGAAGCCCGGCGAGCCGTGGAGTCGCTGGGTATGCGCGGCGTGTTCGTCCGTCCGAACCCGTGCAACGGTTACTTCCTCAACCATCGGGCCTACGACCCGCTCTGGGAGACGCTGGAAGGACTGGGCGTGCCCGTCGGGCTCCATCCATCCGGGACGACGGAGGCGGTGGGCGCGGCCCAGACCTACAAGCCCTTCTGGGGCGAGGAGTTCGTCTACGTCGGCAAGCCGATGCACTTCATGATCGACGACCTCATGGCGCTATCGATGATGATCGGCACCGGCGTCCTGGAGCGGTTCCCCAAGCTCAAGGTCGTGGTCCTCGAGGCCGGGGCCGGCTGGCTGCCTCACTGGATCGACAAGATGGACCACTGGCTCGACGTGGTCAGCTATCAGGTGAAACACCTCACGCTGAAGCCTGGGGAATACATCCAGCGCCAGGTCTGGACGTCTTTCGATCCCGACGAGACGACGCTGACGAGCGTGATCTCCTCTGTCGGCGCCGAACGGCTCGTCTGGGCCTCGGACTACCCCCACATGGATATCACCGCTCCGTCGGTGACCGAGGAGCTCTACGAACACATCGATGGGCTTGAGGAGCCGGCCAAGGTGCGGATTCTCGGCGCCAACGCCGATGAGCTCTACGGCCTGTGAGTCCCGCGTTCACCGGGTCATCGCGCCGCCATCGACCGGGATGACCGTCCCCGTCACGAAGCTCATGTCGTCGCAGGCCAGGTTGAGGGCCATGGCGGCGATCTCCTCGGCCTGGGCGTAGCGAGCGTCGTACCCGTCGACGATGATCGGGACCGCCGCCGGCTTCCTCGGAGGTCCCGCCCGCACCTCGGCCATCAGGTTGGTCTCCACTTTCCCCGGACAGATGCAGTTCACTCTGATGCCGTCGGCGGCATACTGGCGGGCCAGGCACCGCGCCAGGTGGATCACCGCGGCCTTGCTGACGTAGTAGGCGGTGGCGTCGCCGGCTTTCAGGCCGGCCAACGAGCCCGTGATGACGATCGAACCCCCACCGGCGGCCTGCATCAAGGGGATGCCGTGCTTGCAGGTCCACATGACCCCTTTGAGGTTCACGCCCAGCACCCGGTCGAGCTCGGCCTCCGAGAGCTCGGTCAGGATCGCGTCGCCAGCCGTGAAGATGCCCGCGTTGGCGTAGAGGACGTCGAGACGGCCATGCGCTCGCTGCACCGACTCCATCGCCGCCGCCACCTCGGACTCCTTGGCCACGTCGGCCTGGACGAAGGAGGAGACGCCGCCCGCCGCCTCGATCGCGGCCCTCGTCTCTTCGCCCGAACGGGCGTCGATGTCGCAGACGACGACCCGGGCGCCCTCGCGGGCGAACAGCAACGCCGCGGCTCGCCCGACGCCGGACCCCGCGCCGGTGATCAACGCTACCTTGCCATCCAGACGCATCGGAGCCTCCTTACGCAGCCGTGTTCAGGGACCCTCGCACCGTTCTATGACTCAAGCCACTCCAGGTCCGAGGCAGAGCCGGGCATGAGCGAGATTCTTCAGTCTCTCTGACGCCCTGCCAAGGACATCATCCGTAACGCTGGGGCTCGCTCAGGATGGCTTCTAGGAGAGCCCGTACAGCTCGCTGGCGTTGTCGTGGACGATGCGGCGGCGCTCCGCCTCGGGGACGTCGTGAAACTGGGCGTCGATGATCTCTTGGGAGCGCGGCCAGGTGCTGTCGGCGTGCGGGTAGTCGGAAGACCACATGATGTTGTTCACGCCGGCCTCGTGTCGGAGCTGCACGCCGGCCCGGTCGTTCATGAACGTGGCGTAGATCTGTCGATGGAAGTACTCGCTGGGCTTCAGCGTGAGGCGTTGGCCGGTCCCGGTCCAGTGACGGTGCCGTTCGAAGGCGTGGTCGATGCGCTGGAGGTAGGTGGGGATCCAGCCGATGTCCACTTCGACGGAGATGAGCTTCAGGCCGGGGAACTTTTCCAGGACGCCGTAGGAGATGAAGGTGGTCAGGGACTTTTGAATCCGGGACGGGACCAACGAGTACCGGACCATGAAGTCGGGGCTCTCCACTTGTACCGAGCTTTCGGTGAAGACGTGAAGGCTGAGGGGGATGCCGGCGTCCTGGGCCGCAGCCCAGAACGGCTCGTAGTCTTCATGGAAGAAAGGACGGTCGTCGGGCGCCATCGCGGCGATGCAGACCCCTTTGAGGCCCAGGCGCAGGGCATCGTCGAGCTGGCGCTTCGCGGTATCCATGTCGTGGAGGCTTATCAAGGCCAGGCCGATGAGCCGGTCCTTCGCGGTGCTGCAAAACTCAGCCATCCAACGGTTGTAGGCATCCATGCAGGCCGTGCGATACGCCAGGTCGGGGATACGAAACATGGTGAAGGCCAACGTTGGATAGATGACCTCGGCGGCGACGCCGTCGAGGTCCATGTCTTGCAGCCTGGCTTGCGGGTCCCAACCGCCGCGAAGCCCCTCCTCGTGCCGGGCATCCTTCTTGAAATCGCGGGGGTCCCGGCCGGCGACCGCCTGGGCGCCGACGCTTCGGTCCTCGATGCCTTCGATCAGAAAGATGTCCTTGTCGCCCCGCCGCTCCAGATGGGGCGCCCGGTCTCGGAACTCCGGGTCGATGTGGTCGGTCCAGACGTTTCCAGGCTCGTAGACGTGGGAATCGGCGGAGACGACGGCGGTTGAGACCATGGCGCCCTCCCTGTTGGATATGCTTTCGCTCGCCCGGCGCCGGCGCTATACCGGCGCGCTCGTCGCGAAGCTAGGCATCACGTCGCGGGCGAACCGCTCCATCGCTTTCAGGACGTCGGCCGCCGGGGGACGCGCGCCGACACCGCGCAGGCCGAAGGAGCATATCAGATTTCGAACGCCAACGCGCTCCAGCTCTTCGATCTTGCGGGAGACCCGGTCGATGTCGCCGGCGATCCAGCGTTCCTCCCACGCCTCTTCGGTGTTCACCAGGAAATCGGTGGGCTTGCGTCCCTGGAACCCCTTTTCCCAATACTCGTATCCGCGGGCGACCTTCCCGGTTTTCTGATCGATGGGCGCGCTCTGCTGGGCGTAGCGCTCGTGGTCCGTGCTGGCGGCCTTGTGGGGATTGTAGGCCTGGGCGAAAGGCAGCGAGGCCGGCTGGCTCATGACGAACTCTTTGGCCCGCTCGTTGGTCTCGGCGAGGTAGACCGGGCGGGAGGCGACGATCTCCTTGCCTTCGGGGTTGTGGCCGTTGGCCCGGGCGATCTCCCGCCACAAGACGCACGACTCCTGGAGGGCCGAGGCCGATTCCATCCCGCTGACGATGAACGGGATGCCCCGCTTGGCGTAGTGGCGGATGCTATCGACGTTGATGGATGCGACGAACACCGGCGGATGGGGCCGCTGGACCGGCTGCGGGACGACCTGGACGTTGTCCACCTGGTAGAACGCACCCTGATAGGAGAACGGCTCCCCTTTCCAGGCCTCGAGGATGATGTCCAGCGCCTCGTCGGTGCGCGAGCGGGTGTCGTCCATGGAGACGCCGAAGCCGGCGAACTCGGTGCCTTGATACCCGCGACCGAAGCCGAAGTTCAGCCGGCCGTCGCTGAGAATATCGGCCATGGCGGCGTCCTCGGCGACCCGTAGAGGGTTGTGGAACGGCAGGATCACGATGGCGTTTCCCAGCCGGATGCGGCGGGTCTTGGCCGCCAGGTGGGCCAGCATCAGCGTCGTGTTGGGCACCACGCCGTAGTCCCGGAAGTGGTGCTCGGCGATCCAGGCGCAGTCGAAGCCCAGGTCGTCCGCTCCCTGGATGATTTCGGTCTCGTAGCGATAGACCTCCGGCACCGACCAGTCTCGAGGTTGAGGAAACAGGTGGAAGGTCGAGAATTTCATCGATTACTCCTGAATGACGGCGCTGCTCAGCAGGCGGGACGTGGGGACGAGTCGAACCGAAGGCTCTCCAGGTACCCCTGCAAGATCACCGCGGCGGCGGCGGCGTCCCGACGCTCCCGGCGTTTCCGGGACGAGAGGCCCGCCTCTCGCATCCGGCGCTCGGCCTCGACGGTGGTCAGCCGCTCGTCCCACGTGACCACCGGAATGTCGGCGTGGGCGCGTAACCGGTCGCAGAACGCCTCCACCCGCTGGGCCTGTTCCCGACGCACGCCGTCCAGCGAGATTGGCATCCCCACCACGATCTGTTGAGCTTCCTGCTCCCGCGCCAGCTCGATCACCCGCGCCACGTCTCGATTCGGGCCGACGCTCTTGACCACGGCGACCGGCGACGCGAACGTGCCGGTCGGGTCGCTGACCGCGATGCCGATATTTCGCTCTCCTACGTCAACCGCCAGAACGCGCATGGCGACGCCAATTATACCGTTCCGCCGCCCGCGCCGTTTGACCCTCTCTCGAGCGCTCACCTATACTGAACCGTTGCTTTGCTCTATAGGAGGGACTGCATGGCGCGCAAACGGATCCATACCCGGACGGTCGTCGTCGAGGTTTACGACGAGGGCGATGGGACCATATCCATCGAGGGCCGTTTGGAGGACCAGCAGCCCCTGGACTCGGGCTATTTCAACGGAAAACGAAGGGCCAGCGACGAGAGGCCGCCGGGTGTGCTTCACGGCATGTCTGCCCGTTTCCGCGTGGACCAGAAGACGTCGAAGATTCTGAAAACCGACGGAGAGTTTCCCGGCAAGCCCTACGAGGGGTGCGGCGCCGTGCTCCCCTGGCTGTCCAAGCTGGATGGCCTGAAGATCACCGCGGGATACAGCCACAACGCCAAGGACCTGCTCGGCGGCCCCAAGGGCTGCGCCCATATGAACACGCTCCTTCAGGTGATGGCCAACACCCGGAGCGCGTCCAGCGCCTACTTCATCTCCGCGGGCAAGGCCGAGGAGATGTTCAAGCAGCGCGCCCAGGCCGCCGAGACCTACGACAACCCGGCGCTCAACAGCTGCCACATGTGGCGCGAGGGCGGTCCGCTGATAAGCGCTCTCGGCCAGGGCAAGAGCCCCATCGAGTTGGACTTGTAGAGGCAACGAGGTACGAGGAAAGCGGGGGCGTGTCTGGCGCGGTGTCGGGTTACTCTTCGAACGTCATCCTCTTGTAGACGGATCGCGTGGCCTTGACGTCTTTGAGGCAATACTCGTAGATCTCCTCTGATCGCCCGTCTCGATAGTAGTCGTACACCTGGCTGCCATCCATCGCATCTTTCGGCGACTTGATCCCCAGCGCCTCGGCGAGATCGCCGAGCCTGATCCTGTCCTGGCTCCAACAGGCCCATTCGGCCATCGTGTCGTATACGGAGTCGCTGCGATATCGGGCGAAGGATGGCGCTTTCGTGGGCCGGACTCCGTGGATCATCGATCGCTGGGTGATGAACTTGAGGTCGAAATCGAAGATGTTGTGGCCGATGAAAAGGTCGACGTCCTGAGAAAGCTCCCAGAACTCGCGCAGGATCGAAGGCTCGTCCCCGGACAGCACCCCTTCCGTCTCGCCGCTCGGCGCTTCCTTCACGTAACCGATGCACAGAATCCTGCCGAACGTGCCCTTGAACGAAGTTTCGCGAAAGGCCTTTTCGATCGCGGCCGGCTTGTCGTCCGCCTCCCATTTCTGAATCGTGTCGGCTTTCTTCATGCTGGCCGGCGGCCTGATCGTTGCGGCGACCTTGCCCCGATACGACTCATCGGCGGGCAACGTTTCGATGTCCAGGAACAGCTTGATCATCACCCCTGCTCCTGCTTGACCAGGCGTGGCACCAGATCCAGCGCCTGTTGGAGCTTCGAGGCGTCCTTGCCGCCGGCGTGGGCCACCTCGGCGCGCCCGCCTCCGCCTCCGTCGGCCACCTTGGCCACCTCGCGCACGATGTTGCCCGCGTGGTAGCCCTTGGGCGTCAGGTCGTCGGTGACCATCGCGACGAAGGACGGACGCCCGTTGACGTCCGCGCCCAGGACGATGACGGCGCTTCCCAGCCGTTCCTTGAGCCATCCGGCCATCTCCCGAAGGGCGTCGGGGCTCGCGGCCGACACCTGGGCCGTCAGCACCGTCACCCCGTTGATGGTCTGGGCCTGGGCGGGCAGCGCCTCGGCCTGACGCCGAGCCAGGTCCCGCTCCATCGACGAGGCGCGTTTGCGCTCTTGGTCCAGGTCCTCCAGGAGCGACGCAACGCGTCTGGTCAGCTCGGCGGGCGAGGTCTGGAGCTGCTGGGCCAGCGACTCCAGCAGGACGTGCCGCTGCGTCAGCGCGCCGTCGGCGCCGCGGCCCGTCACCGCCTCGATGCGCCGGGTGCCGGCGGCGATGCTGCCTTCGCTCTCGACGTGCAGCAGGCCGATCTCGCCGGTGGCCCTGGCATGGGTGCCGGCGCAGAGCTCGAAGCTGAAGAGCTCGTCGCCGCCGTTCTCCGAGCGCCGGGCGATGCGGCAGGTGCGGACCGTGTCGCCGTATTTCTCGCCGAAGAACGCCAGCGCCCCCTGATCGACGGCCTCTTTGTAGGGCATGGTCGCGTGGGTGACGCTCAGGTTGGCCATGATCGTGTCGTTGACCAGCGCCTGAATCTCTTGAAGCTCCGCCGGCGTCACCGCCGACGGATGGCTGAAGTCGAACCGCAAGCGGTCGGGGGCCACCAGCGACCCGGCCTGGCGCACGTGGGGGCCCAGCACCTTGCGCAGGGCGGCGTTGAGAAGATGCGTCCCGGTGTGGTTGCGCACCACGTCGTCCCGGCGCGTGGCGTCCACCGACGCCTCGACGGGCTCGCCGACCGCGATCTCGCCGTCGGTCACCTCGCCGGCGTGGGCGATGAGGCCCTGAATGGGCGAGTGGGTCGCCGTGATCCGCACAACGCCGAGAGGCCCGCGAAGCTGGCCCGTGTCGCCCACCTGGCCGCCGGCCTCGGCATAGAAAGGCGTCTCCCGCAGCACCACCTCCACCTGCTGGCCCTTGGACGCCCGCTCCACCGGCGCGCCGCCGGCCAGGAGTCCGATGACGACGGTCTCCTCCCGCAGGCTGTCGTAGCCCGTG
>JACZVV010000017.1 GCA_022572465.1 Chloroflexota bacterium | reverse complement strand
TACGTGCTGCACTGTATTTTTATTCCGGTTGTGGCCGGGGTATTGATGGCCCTCCATTTCTGGCGGGTGCGCAAGGACGGCGGGATCAGCGGACCGTTGTAGAGCGGGCGGCGGCGCGAACGAATTGAGTAACGGACACGAGACTTTCCATTTGCGGACGAACCAACCACAGGCATGAATCCATTTGAGCCGGCCACATTCTTCTGGATCGCCGCCATGGCGTTCTTCGTCCTGGTGCCCTTCGGCACCCGGATGCGTTTGCCGCTGCTCGTGATCCTGATCGTGACCATCACGGAACCGCTCCTGGTGGGGAACTGGGGCGGCATTCGACCCTACATCAACTGGTTGTTGGGCCCGGACCGGCTGTTTCTGATGGCGGTGATGGGGCTCGTGCTGATGTTCTTTTTCTACCGGCAATGGACCAGGCCCCGGTCGGCGTTGCTGATTCTGTTGGTGTTTACGGGCGTCTATGTGGCCAGCATGTTCGACCCGAATTTTCGGTCCATCATCGCCAAGCCCGACAACGTGCCCATCACGATGATGATTTATTTCGTGGGGTTCTTCCTCTGGCTGGCGTTTCGTCGAGCGGCCATCAATGACGAGCGCATGGAAAAAGGCGAGCCGCTTTTGGAAGCGGGCTCCGACGACAAGGTGCTGGTGTGGCCCGATCTGGTCTATTCCGAGATGATCGCGCTGGTGCTGTGTTCGGTGGTGATCATCGTGTGGTCCATCGTGCTCAAGGCGCCGCTGGAACAGCCGGCGAACCACGGCGAACTGCTGTTCCAGCGCGTCGCCTCGCTCCATGCCCGCCACGGCGCGGCGGGCGGTGAGCTCGGCCTGGTCGGCGGCCCAATCGGCGAACAGCCGGGCCATGTCGACGGCTGGCGCAGCACCCTCATCGCCGAAACGCTCCAGGGCCTGGCTGGCCCGCAACAGCCCGCTCTCCCAGGCGAACACCAGGATCACCAGATCGCCCACGGCCATCAGAAACTCCTGCTCGTCCTCGACCCGGTCGAGATACTTCTGGCCGCCGAGGCCGGATACCAGGAGCGTCGCGCGCTTGGCGTTGGCCAGCTGGACATACTCCCGGTCCAGCGGCCCGGCTTCCGCCGCGCCCTCGGCATCGCCGGCCACGCCGGAGGCCGAGGCGCTCACCTCCTCCTGCACCCGCTGGATGGCCTCCAGCAGCGGAAGCTCGCCCTTCATGGCCCGCCGCAACAGCGTGCCGGTGATCAGCAGCCGGTTGATCTCGCTGGTGCCCTCGAAGATACGGTTGATCCGAGCGTCCCGATAGGCCCGTTCGATGCCGAACTCCTTGACGTAGCCGTAGCCGCCATGGATCTGCACCGTCTCGTCGACGACGAAGTCCAGCGTCTCGGAGCCGAACACCTTGTTGATGGACGCCTCGACGGCATACTCGCCGATGGCCCGCGCAGCCGCTTCTCCACCGGCGTCCCCGCCAGCCTCGAACGGTGCCAGGGCCTGGTCGAACAGGCCGGCGGTGCGATAGACCATGCTCTCCAGCACGAAGGTGCGGCACGCCATGTGGGCGAGCTTTTGCTGGATCGCGGTGAACTCGGCGATGCTCCGGCCGAACTGGCGGCGCTGAAGGGCGTATCGCGCGCTGGTCTCCACCAGGGCCTTGCACGAGCCCACGCTGGCCGCGGCCAGCTTCCAGCGGCCCAGGTTCAGGATGTTGAACGCCACGATATGGCCTCGGCCCACCTCGCCCAACACGTTCTCCGCCGGGACCGGGGTGTCGTCCAGGTAGAGCATGCAGGTCGAGGAGCCCTGGATACCCATCTTCTCGATCTCCGGGCCAATTTGCAGACCTTCGGTGTCCCGCTCCACCAGGAACGCCGTCATCTTGTCGCCGTCGACCTTGGCATAGACGACGAAAAGGTCGGCGAAACCGGAGTTGGTGATCCATTGCTTTTGGCCGCTGAGCCGATAGACCCGGCCATCGTCGCTGAGGCGAGCCACGGTCTTGCCGCCCAGGGCGTCGGAGCCGGCGTCGGGCTCGGTGAGGGCGTAGGCCGCCAGCTTCTCGCCGCTGGCCAGGTCCGGCAGGTACCGGGCCTTTTGGGCCTCGTCTCCGAAGAAGACGATGGGGAGCGTGCCGATGCCGGTGTGAGCGCCGAAGCTGACGGCGAAGGAGCCGGCTCTGGAAAATTTTTCCGTGATGAGGGTCGTCGCGACCTTGCTCAGCCCGAGACCGCCATAGGCCTCCGGCACGTCGCCGCCCAGCAGCCCTAACCGGCCCGCCTCTCGCAGCAGCTCGACGGTAACCTGGTGGTCGCCGCTCTCGATCTCGTCGATGCGCGGGAGGACCTTCTCAGCGACGTACGTCTCGGCGGCCCGTCCGATCATCACCTGCTCTTCGGTAAACTGCTCCGGCGTACGGACATCTTGAGGCTGGAGGGACGCCAGCAGAAACCCCCCGCCCCGCGTCGCTACGTTCCCCTCGTCCATTTGCGGGCCTCCTCGATGCCACGTGCGATGGCGGCATCGTCCTCACCGGCCATCTTCGGACCTCGTTCCGGTTACAGTCCCAGATAGGCGCTCCGCGTTTTTTCGTCCTTCTCCAGTGCGGCGGCGGTGCCTTCGAAGCGGACCTCCCCCTTGTCGATGACGTAGGCGCGGTCGCTGAGGCTGAGGGCGAACCGAAGATTCTGCTCGCTGAGGAGGATGGTCATCCCCTCGTCCTTCAGCTGGCGCAGCTGATCGCCGAGGCGCTGCACCAATAATGGCGCCAGCCCCTCCGACGGCTCGTCCAGGAGCATGAGTTCGGGGTTGCCTACCAACGCCCGAGCGATGGTGAGCATCTGCTGCTCGCCGCCGCTCAGGTGCCCGCCCAGGTTGCCGTCGAGCTTCTCGAGGTCGGTGAACAGGGCATAGACCCGCTCCACCGTCCAGGCGTCTCGCCCATTCTTGGGTTTTCTCCGGGCCACGTCCAGGTTCTCGCGGACGGTCAGATCGGGAAAGATTCGCCGGTCCTCGGGCACGAAGGCGATGCCCTTGCGAGCGATGACATGCGGGGGCTTACCCTCGATGGCCTCGCCTTTGAACTGAACGCTTCCCGATCTCGGCGGCGTCAGCCCCATGATGCTGCGCAGGGTGGTGGTCTTGCCGGCGCCGTTCCGGCCCAGCAGCGCCACGACCTCCCCTTCGTCCACGCCCAGAGAGAGGTCGAAGAGGATTCGGCTCTGGCCATAGTAGGTGGAGATGCTATCGACGTTCAGGATCATACGGGCTCTCCCAGATAGACCCGTTGCGCCTCCGGGTCGGCCCGGACCTCCTGGGGCGTGCCCGAGGCGATAACCCGTCCTTGATGGAGAACGGTCACTCTCTCGGCGATGGAGAACACCACGTTCATGTCGTGCTCGGTGAAGAGCAACGTTAGCCCTTGATCGCGGCACACGGACTCGACCAGCTTGATGGTGTCGGCGGTCTCCTGGGGCGACATGCCGCTTGTGGGCTCGTCGAGGAGCAGCAGCTTGGGCTGGTTGCCCAGGGCGATGGCCAGCTCCAGGCGCTTCTGGTCGCCGTGGGAGAGGGCGCCGCTGGGCAACGACACCATGGTGTCGAGCCCAACGCTCTCGAGGATCGCCATCGACTCATCCCGGACCATATTCTTGGCCGGCCCGAACATGTTGAGACACTTGCCCTGGCTGGCCAAGACCGACACCTGCACGTTTTCGAAGACGGTCATGCGCGGGAAAATATTGGTGCGCTGAAAGGACCGGGCAATGCCCCTCCGGCAGCACGCATGGGAAGACAGCCTGGTGATGTCTCGCCCGTTGAACCAGACCCGGCCGGCATCGGGAGCCACGTGCCCGGTTATCAGATTGAACAAGGTGGTCTTGCCGGAGCCGTTGGGTCCGATGATGGCGTGGATCTGTCCAGTCTCCACCGACAGGTCGACGCCGTCGACCGCTCGCAGGCCACCAAAGGACTTGCGGAGCCCTTCAACCCTGAGAATCGGTTGGTCCGCCACTGCTCTTGTCCCTTACGCCGAGCCTCTGCCTCACGGCTGCGATGGCGGTGCGCCACCGCAGAGCCAACGGTTGCGGGCCGGGGGGCTGCGCGCCGCTCTCCCCGCCAACGCCGCCGGCCATACGCCCGGCCAACTGAAGGAGGCCTCCTATCCCGAGTGGAAAGAGTATCGCCACGACGACGGCCAGGCCACCGATGGCGAGGCCGGTCAGGGCCAGCGTTTGATCGTACGGATTATTCCTGACCTGGTTTTCCAGATAGAGAAAGACGCCGGCCCCCAGCGCAGGCCCCCAGAAGATGTGGAACCCTCCGAGGAGCACCATCAGCAGCACCTCCGCGGTGCGGAGCCAGAAAAGATTTTCCGGGTGAACAAAATTCGTGTGGAGGGCCAGCAGCGATCCGGCCAGGCCGGTGAACAGGCCCGAGATGACAAAGGCCAGGAGCTTATAGCGCCGCACGGGTATGCCCACGAACTCCACACGGTTCGAGTTCTCCCGAATCGCCCGGAGCGTGAAGCCAAAGGGCGAGTTCACCACCATGTAGAGGATCGCCGCCGCGAACAGTGCCAGGACCAGGGTGAAGAAATAAAACTCCACCCGGGAAGAAATGAGGTCGGGAATGGCAGCGGCGGACACGTTGAGGCCGTTGTCGCCGCCGGTGAAATCGGTCCATTTATTGGCCACCGACCAGACGATCTGGCCGACGGCCAGGGTGAAGAGAGCGAAGTAGATGGCGGCCAGGCGCAGGGCCAAAGCGCCCATGATCAGGGCAGCGCCCGCCGCCACCAGCGGCGCGGCGACGAACGCGACGACAAAGGGCAAGCCGGTCTTGACCAGGATCAGGGCGACGGTGTAGCCACCGATGCCAAAAAACGCGGCATGCCCCAGGGAGACCACGCCGGTATAGCCCAACAGGAGGTTGTAGCTTATGGCGAAGATGGCCCAGATGAGGATCCCCGTCAGCAGGAAGACGTTGGAGTCGGAAACCAGGACCGGCGCCGCCACCAGCAGCGCCACAACCACCAGGAAGGGAAGCGGGCCCCACGTCAACGCTCGGCCCCAGGCCCCTCCGGTCAGACGCGACGAGGCCATGGTTCACTCCTCCAGCGGCCGGCCAAACAGACCCCATGGCCGCACCAGAAGGACCGCGGCCATGATGACGAAGGCGAACGCGGCGGAAAACTGCGGCAGCAGCAGGATCCCGAAGGCGGAGACCTGGGCGATGATGAGGGCGCCCAACAACGCGCCTCCGACGCTGCCCAACCCGCCGATGACGACGACGATAAAGGACTGAAGCACCCGTTCCACATCCATGATGGGGTGGATCGTCACCGGACGCCCGGCGTCCAAGGCGCCGCCCAGCCCTCCCAGACCCGCGCCGAGCATGAACACGACCGTGAACAACAGGCCGACGTTGACGCCCAGGGCGCTGGTCATCTCCCGGTCCGAGGCGGCGGCCCGGATCGTCCGGCCCAATCTCGTCCGCTGCAACATCAGCCACAGGCCCACAGCGACGGCGATGGCCAGCCCGATCAGGAACAAGTTGTATTCAGGAAACGGCCGGCCGAGGATCGAGACGGAACCCGAGAGAGGACCGGGCCCGCTGATGAGCTTGAACTCGGTGCCGAAGGTGAGGCGCACCACGTCGGCGGCGAGGAGGATCAGACCGAAGGTGAGCAGGAACTGGAGGTACTGGGGCCGGCCATAGATGCGGCGCAGCAGCAGCACCTCCACCAGGCCGCCGATGCCGGCGACCACCAGGGGCGCGACGGCCAGCGCGATCCAGAAGTTGCCATCGGTGCCGCCCATGCGGGAGACGACCCAGTAGGCGGCGAAGGCGCCCAGCATGTACAGCGTGCCGTGGGCGAAGTTGACGATCCTCAGCACCCCGAAGATCAACGTGAGCCCCGAGGCGATGAGGAATAGGACCATCGCCACCGAGAGGCCGCTGAGGCCGGTGTTGACCAGGCATGCGCCATCGGTGACGCAATCTCCGAACGTGGAGAGGCTCGCTATCATGGCACGCCACTATCAAGACCGGACCCGAGCCGCCCTGAAGGCGGCACCCGGGCCCGGTCTTGGCTTCTTTCCGTCACCTACGCGGCTGCTACTGGGCGCGGCGGGCCAGGACTTCGGCCTCGCTGAGCATCACGTCGCTGCCCGGCACAGCGACGAGGTCCGTCAGGATCGGGAAGGGGAAGTCGTCGCTCTGCGTGCTGGTGCCGATCCAGACCATGGGGTCCGCCTGGTTGTCCAACGCACGGATCGTCACGTTACCCGTCGGCGTTGCCCAGGTCAACCCCGACAGGGCGTCCACCACGGCCTCGGTCTCCGTAGTCCCAGCCTTTTCGATGGCGGCTTTCAGCGCGTACATGGAGTTGTACCCCAAAACCGAGCCGACCACCGGGAACTCGCCGGTTGCATCGAAGTACTTGTCGACGAATTCGGTGACCTCGGGCGTCGTCAGGCTGTACCAGGGAAAGCCTGAGCCAGCGATGATCCCGTCCGGCAGATTCTTGCCCAGGGCCTGGAGGATGTCCAGGTCCAAGTTGTAGGTCACCAGGGTTATCTCGTCGAAGAACCCGAATGGGATGGCCTGCCGGATGAAGTTGATCAGGTCGCCGCCCCACAGCGAAGCGTAGACCACCTCCGGCTCGGACTCCAGGATAGTGTTGATGAAGGTGGTGTAGTCGGGATTCAACAGGCTGGGCCAGAGCTGGTTCACCACCTGGACTTCCGGCTTGAGCTCGCGGAGCTTATCCAGGAAGTCGTCGACGGCGTCGTGGCCGAAGGAGTAGTCCGGGCCGATGGTGACGTACTTGGTCTCTGGCCGCTGGGCCATGACCACCGCCGAGGCGCGACCCACGATAACGGTGTCGGACGTGATGCGGAAGACGTAACGATGGCCTGCCTCCGCCGTGGTGCCCGAGGCCTGCGCGATGGTGTCGATGAAGATGATCTTGTTATCCTTGGCGAAACCAGAGATGGCCTGGGCCACGCCGCTGCTGATGGTGCCTACGATGAATTCTACGCCGCCATCGACCATTTGCTGGACGACCTGGACCGCGATGTCGGGGCGCAGGTTGGTCTCCCGCACCACCAGCTCGAAGGGCCGGCCCAGAACACCGCCGGCGGCGTTGATTTCGGCAACGGCCAGGTTATGGCCCTTGACCGCGCCTCGCGTATAGACGCTGGCGATGCTGCTCAGTCCGTAGGGAATGCCGACCTTGATCGGCGGCCCGGCGGGCGTAGGCGTCGCCACAACTTCCACCACCCTGGGCGTCGGCGTTGCCCCTCCTCCTCCACAGGCCGCCACCACCAGTCCCACGATCAGCAACACGGGCAACAGCACCCCAATTCGTCGGATGTTCATCACGCCTCTCCTCCTCTTTTGTCAGCGACACATCGTTATTGATAAGGGTACGACAGACGTCAAACTACAGCGTTCATGGTTTGCGCCTCCGGTGTCCGTCTAGCGTTTAACCGCGGGCCCGCTCCCGCTCCTGGTCTACCAGGACCCGGCGAAGGATCTTCCCCGAGGGGTTCTTGGGGATCTCGTCGATGAACTCCACCTCTCGAATCTTCTTGAAGCCCGCGACGCGCTCGGCGACGAACTCCATGATCTCGTCGGCCGTGACGTCCGGGCCTTTGGTCACCACGTAGGCTTTCGGGAGCTCGCCGGCCTCTTCGTCGGGCTTGCCCACGACCGCCGCGTCGGTTATCGCGGGATGCTCCAAAAGCAGGGCCTCCAGCTCCGCCGGCGGAACCTGAAAGCCCTTGTATTTGATCAGCTCTTTCTTGCGGTCGACGATATAGACGTACCCTTCTTCATCCATCGTGGCCATGTCGCCGGTGTGGAGCCAACCGTCGCGGATCGTTTCGGCGGTGGCCTCAGGATTGTTCCAGTACCCTTTCATGACCTGCGGGCCACGGACAATCAGCTCGCCGACCTCGCCACGGGGCAGCTCTCGTTTGCCTGCGTCCAGGTCGACCACCTTCTCGTCGGTGTCGGGTAGGCTAGGGCCGACCGATCCGGCCCGGCGAAGCTCGATTTCGGCGAAATCAGCGTTGGTCACGGGGCTTGTCTCGGTCAACCCGTACCCTTGGACCAAGGTGACGCCGGTGACCTCCTCGAATCGTTGCGTGAGATCGGCCGACAAGGGCGCCGCGCCAGAAAAGCAATAGCGTACGGTCGAGAGAGCGCTGGGGAGATCGATGTCGATCATGCTGGGCAGGTTGACGAGGCCGAGGATCACCGGCGGCACGGTGTACAGGGCGGTGATCTTGTGCTCGGCGATGAGTGTCAAACACTGTGCCATATCGAACCGCGGCATGAGCACCTGGGTCGCGCCCGCGGCGATGGAGCCGTTCATCAGCACGTTCATGCCGTAGATGTGGTACATCGGCAGGTGCACCTGCACCACGTCGTCTTCGGTGAACAAGGCCGAGGCGCCGTATAGGAACTGCTGAACGTTGGCCACCAGATTCGTATGCGTCAGCATCACGCCCTTGGGGAGGCCGGTGGTCCCGCTGGAGTACGGCAGCACGGCCAGGTCGGTATCGGGGTCGATCTCGACCTCACGAGGGGGAGGTCCGTGCTCCGCCACGAGCTTGTGGAACGACAGCGCGTCCCCTGCAGGCGCGTCGCCGATGACGATGACCTTTTCGACGCTCTGCACCGATGGGAGGACGGCCGCGGCCAGCGCGTACAGCGGCTCGGCGACGATGAGCGCCCTGGGCGCCGAGTCCTTGAGCTGGAACTCGATCTCCCGCTCCCGGTAGCTGGGGTTCAACGTCGTCACCACCGCTCCGACGGTGCAAATGCCGTGGAAGGCGACGACATATTCGGCGCAGTTGGGAGCGAGGATGGCCACCCGGTCGCCCTTGGCGATCCCCATGCCGTGGAGAGCCCCCGCGAAACGTTTTGCCTGCTCTTCGAGCTCGGTGAACGTGAGCCGGCGCTCGCCGTCGATGACCGCCGTCTTCGAGCCCCAGCGGGCCGCCGATCGGCTGACGATCTCCTGGACCGGATGCTTGGCGTACGGGCTGATCGAGGGCCGCTGGGCCGGGGCCGCCATGCAACACCTCCTGATCGAGCGATTCCTGACCCCAACCCGACCGGTCGGAGGCAAACGGAGTGTACGGAATTATAGGAACGCCTCCGATGGTCTGTAAAGGGTCTTCTAACCTAATCCCAGTGGGTTTTTTGACCTATCCCCCCGGTTGGCGCACATGACGAGGCCGTGCTATAGTTGGCTCGATGCCGCCGCGTGACGATCGTGTCCCGGACAGACGGCGCGCGCGGGGCTGCCGGCCCCGGACGAGCGGAAGTGGCTCAGTGGTAGAGCATCTCCTTGCCAAGGAGAGGGTCACGGGTTCGAATCCCGTCTTCCGCTCCAGCACCAAATCTCACCTCGCCAGTCCTGGCGATCTCTGGTGAGCCCACGCGGCCACGCCTCCATCCCGTGGGAAGCCATACACAAAATCCACGGCCCCATCTTTGATCTGGGCGCTAGACCCAGTCCTTAAACGCCTGTAAGAATTCGGCTCCGGCTTCCGGCGGTACGTTGCCTCGGGGCCTACTCATGGTCAGGAATTTCATACAGTACACTCCTTTTCTGTTGGGTCACTCCGCATCACGAAGCTCGTCCAGGACTCGCGTTTCATGCGACAATTCCCATTTGAGACTGCTGGCACCCTGATTTACGGCGCGACGGTTTTCGGCTGAACCATACCCCGGCCTCCAACGTGGTCGATCGCGATCCGACTCCCTGGTACACGCGAAGCCGACCCCTACGGCAAGGCCCAAGAGCACGAACGGAGCGAGCGCAGCATAGCTGCGAGGCGGGCCGAGTCAGGGGCTGCGGGTGACGTTGGGGGAGAGGGAGAGCTTGCGCGCCATCTGGATGTCGGCCTGGGCCTCTGCCTTGCGTCCCGTCTCGTTGAAAGCGCTGGCGCGGATGGCGTAGGCCGTCGGCGACTTGTCGTTAAGCCGCAGCGCCTGCCCGGCGTCGGCGATGGCCGGCTCGTACCGGCCCATCTCCAGGGATGCGGCGGCCCGGTTATTCCACGCGTCCACGTGGCGGGGGTCGATACGAATCGCTTCCGTAAAATCGTCGATTGCCCTGATTGGAAGGTGAAAGTGTGCGTAGGCGACGCCCCTGTTGTAATAGGCCTCGGCGTCGGCGCCGTCGAGGTTGATCGCCTCGCTAAAGTCCTCGATCGCCTTTTCGGGTTCGGCGAGCTGGCCGTGGACCACGCCTCGGGCGAGCCACGCCTTAGCGTCGGCGGGGTCCGCCTCGATGGCCTGGGTCAGCGCGGCGAGCTGGGCCTGGAGCCGGACCACGGCCTCGTCGAGATCGCGAGCGCGTGGGATGGAGGGGTCGTGACGATGCTGGTTAACCATTGGCTTTGACACGGAGCGGGATGACACGCCGGAGGGAGCGTCTGGCGCCGTCCTCGAGGCCGTCGACCGGCAGGTTCGAGTCTAGTTTTCGCCAGCGTCGCGGTCAACCCCGATCCACCATCAAACCGGGATTTCCCATTTCACACTGCTGGGACCCTGATTGATGCTGCATCGGTGATGGGCTGAACCATACCCCCACCTTCCAGCGCCGTCAATCGTGATCTGACGCCCAGCGTCCCCGCCTTTGACCATCGAGCCCGTCCTCAGCCACACAATGCAGCCGGCCCTCCAGGTCGCTCGCGTTCTGCTGGCCGGCGGGTGATGCTTGATAGCGCTCTCGGGGCTCATCCGTGGCCCCTCGCCCCCTCGTGGGCGGCCCACTGGTCACTCGATCAGCCGGATCGCGTCCTCAAGGTGCTTGCCCTGAAGGCTCTCAGTGTCACCCGCACGGGTGATTAGACAGCGGCACAGCAATCCGTATCCTTGCGCACACTTGGGGGCCTGCGCAGCCGAATATCCCAAGGCGCCCGGGTTGATGTCACGTAGACGAACAACGATCGTGAGGGAGGACGGACCATATGGAAGCTCATCGTGGGAATGATGATCGGCGTGTTGCTGCCCCTGGCGTTCCTGACGACCGGGGGGTCGCCTACGGCTGCCCCCCCCAGGCATAAGTCATCTGTTAGATGACGAGATTGGCCCTAGCACTGACAACGAAAGCGCGAAACCTTTCCAGGGGGGCAGCAAACGCGAGGGCTCGGGTGGCCAGTCGGACGACGTCCTGGATGCGCTGGAGGACGCGATCACAGAGCCTGGCACAGACCCTGACGCTCCACCGGCAACCACCAAACGCGATCTCTGCAAGGCTGCGAATCCCAATGAGTCGGACGACCCGACCGGCGGCACACCATAATAGCTCTGTTGATAGGCACGGCCCTGCCTGCGACTCGCGGTGTCGATTGCTGGTTTGAGACCTTGCAGCTCCTGAACGTTGATTGACAACCGCAGATTTGGCTTTGGGCGGGAGCGGCTGCTCTCAGCTGGGACGCCGGCTCTAAGATTCAGACGCCGCTGGAGGTCGCCACCACCCCGAGCGCCGCAGCGCCACCATGGCTCTGAAACGCCCTTCAGGGAGCGGCTGTAGCGTTTTTTGTCGCTCCGGCGCCGATGGGAAGCTCGTCTTCCACTTGAGCTTGCCAGTAAACCGTCCCATCATCCGTGAGCTCATTTGCGGGATTCGAAGAAGAGACGCCTGTGGAAGGTTGCCCCGCCCGTCGACGTGTTAGAATCGACACTCCGCAGGTCTCACCTGGACTGGGGACCCGGCACACTCCAACCAAGGAGATGAAGCGCTATGGACACGAACGGAATGCTCAAGACGAAATTCACCGAAACCTTCGGGGTCAAATATCCCATCGTTCAGGGTGGAATGCAATGGGTCGGACGTGCCGGTTTAGTCGCCGCCGTTGCCAATGCGGGGGCCCTCGGGTTCATCACGGCGCTGACCCAGCCTACTCCGGAAGACTTGGGGAAAGAGATCGAACGGTGCCGGGAGCTGACGGACCAGCCCTTTGGGGTGAACCTGACGATCCTCCCAAGTCTGAAGCCCCCGCCGTACGAAGAATACAGAAACGTCATCATCGCGTCGGGCATCAAGATCGTCGAGACGGCCGGCTACAACCCTGTCGACCATCTGCCGCACTTCAAGGACAACGGCATCAAGGTCCTGCACAAGTGCACGTCTGTGAGACACGCGGTCAAGTCCCAGTCCATCGGAGTCGATGGCATCTCCATCGACGGTTTCGAATGCGCGGGGCACCCAGGGGAGGACGATGTACCAGGACTGGTCCTGATCCCAGCGGCAGCCGACAAGATCTCCATTCCCATGATCGCTTCAGGTGGGTTTGCCGACGGGCGAGGCCTCGTCGCGGCACTGGCGCTTGGCGCCGACGGCATGAACATGGGGACCCGCTTCATGTCCACCAAGGAGAGCTGCATTCACGACAATATCAAGCAGAAAATCGTCGAGAACGACGAACGGCAGACCGTTTTGGTCACCCGCACCCTGCGGAATACCAACCGGGTCGCGAAAAACTCCGTGAGCGATGAGGTGATCGCCATCGAGAAAAAAGGCGGCGCCACCATCGAGGACCTTGCGCACTTGATCACCGGGCAGCGTGGCAAAGTCGTCTATGAGACGGGCGACACCGAGTACGGCATGTGGAGCGCCGGAATGGTGCAGGGCCTCATTCACGACATTCCCACCGTGAAAGAGCTCGTCGACCGGATCGTCGCCGAGGCTGAGGAGATCATCTCCAGGCTTGGAGCGATCTTCTCCCCATCGCCAGCCGTCCGCTCGTGAGTCCCGCACACCAAGATCGTGTCAACCGTTCGCATAGGTCGAGCGGCGCCGACGTGGACGCCGGAGGCGGTGGTCTGGTCCGACCCTTCCCCCTGCCTCCCGGTTCGACCAGACGTTTCCGCTAACCGATTTTCTAACGTCCTGGTTGGGAGCCGCTACCACACGCTAGGGGCCGTTGGGAGCGCAACAGGTTGAGACGCGGGCTTCGCGCAACCCGGCGGACGGCGGTTCACCAGAGAGCGTTGAACACGGGGGCGGCGGGAATCACCGTCGCCTTGCACTTCTCCATCCACTTGCCGAAGGCCGGGAAGTCCTGCCAACTCGACCCGGCCTGCTCGAAATGGTCGGCGACGCCCGCCTCCGACTCGTAGTACTCGTTGAGGATGAAGCAGGTGTTGCCCGTGGTGCCAGAGTTCGGGTCCATCGGGTTCTTCAATTCCGGCGCTTTCGAAACGGTGTACTGAAGAAGGGCCTTGTCTCCGTTGCGGTGATGAGTCTTCTCTATCCACGGTGCGTGGCTCTTGAAGAACCGGTCTCCCTCGGCGACCTGGTCCGGCGGGGCAACGATAATGAACGTGATCTGCGTCTTGCCTTTATAGGACATCTGCTTCTCCTTTGCACGGTCCGTCCCATGCGCAATGAATGCGGTACCGCGAGTCTGGTATGGCCTAAAGTTATACCAGGCTCTAGGTGTTCGAAAGGCCTCAGGTCAATCTGGTGTTGATAGTGTTGGCTTGTTTCACCATCAAATGGACCGGCGAATAGTCGGCCATCTCAAGGACCCTTTTACGTTCCGCGTCGGAGAGATCACCGTCCACCTTGATGTCAACGTCTATGGACTGGAGACAGTCGTCGGCCTGATCTGGCTCCACGAAGCCGAAGAGGAGTCTAGGGTCCACCTTCACCTTCGCGGTCACCTCCAGCCCTTTGAAGGTGATGCCCTCACGCGCGGATACCAGACATATGGCGGTGTGGACGCATGATGACAACCCCAACAGGGCGGCCTCCATTGCCTCCGTGCGATCGCGCGCGTTGGGGATGCCGAGGATTTCCTCGACCTCCTTCCACATTCCGAACTCCGTTTTGTAATTCCGGGTCGGCGCGTCGTTTCGTTTTCCAGCGATGGTCCACGGCCCGATCGTGCCCACGTGCCCTACCGCGTGGCCATCCCAAACCGTCTTCGCCTCTAAGTCCAGAGTCACATCTTTCGGATTCTTGTTCGCGAACGTACGGAACTCCTCTAGTTTGCCCTTGTCGAGGCCCGGAAACGTGCCCATGTGCTTCCTCCTATTGGCCAGCATTCCCCGCTTCAGGCCGCTGGCGCCCTGATCGACGGGGTGACGGTGATGGGCGCAACCATACTCCAATCCTCTGATACCGTCAAACGTGAATCTGGACGCCCAGACAGGGGTGCTCTCGCGGTGGGCGGTCTCAGAATGGCTCCCGAAACCTTGTTTCGCATGTCTGCACCGGGCGACCTCCCTGCGCGGCGGCAGGCCAGGACTTTTATCTGGCTGCCGGAGGGCCTGCGAACGATCCCCATGGGCTGGACGGCGACGGGATAGCCTACGAGAGCCTGCCTGGGGCGCCCAAGAGGGGATCCGTATCTCCCGTCGCCCCGCCCGCGCCTCGACTTCAGCGGCTATGTACTGCGCGTCCGCGCCCTTGACAGTGCCCCGGGCGCGTGTAGTATGCCCTCATCACTCCTGAGGGATGGAGATCGTGAGCGACACGGTGACGATCGCGGCGGCGCAGATGGGCCCCGCCGACGACGACAAGGGCGTGATGGTGGAGCGGATGCTCACCCTGCTCAGCCAGGCCGGCGATGCGGGCGTGCACGTCCTCTGCTTCCCGGAGCTGGCCCTGACTCCGTACTTCCCCGCCAAGCTGTACGATGACATCCGTCCTTTTTTCGAGGAGGATTTCCCTCCGGCGGTCGCGGAGCCGTTGTACCGGTTGGCCGGGGAGCTGGGGATCAGCATCATCCTTCCTTATGCCGAGCGGGAAGGGGACGGCTACTACAACACCGCCGCCATCTTTGGGGCCCAGGGCGAAGTGCTGGGCAAGTATCGGAAGATGCACCTTCCGGGGTGGGTCGAGCCCAAGCCTGAAGGGTTCAACTGCCTGGAGAAGCGCTACTTCACGCCCGGCGATCTGGGCTTTCCTGTCTTCGAGACGCCTCGCGCCACCATCGGCGTTCAGATCTGCTACGACCGGCGGTTTCCCGAGGCGGCCAGGGGCCTGGCGTTGAACGGCGCCCAGGTCGTCTTCACGCCCTACGTGACGCCGGTCCCCACCCAACGCCCCGCGGAGATCAACCCGTCAGAGCTTTGCCTTCGCGCCTCGGCCCACTCCAACAACTGCTTCGTCGTCGGTGCGGCGAAAGCCGGCGTGGAGAACGGCACACGCATGATCGGCAACAGCATCGTCGTGGAGCCGCGGACCGGCAACGTGGTGGCCCGGGCGGCGACCGACGGCGACGAGCTGGTGTGGGCCGAGGTGGACCTGGCGCAGCTCAAGGACATCGAGAAGCTGGACCTGCTAGGCGACCGCCGTCCCGAATGGTACGGCGCCATCGCCGACGCGGCCCCAAGGGAGCGAACATGAGCCCACAAGAGGTCGACACCATCATTCGCGGCGGCACCATCGTCACCTCCTCGTCCGCCTTCGAGGCCTCGGTGGCCATTCAGGGCGAGACGATCGTGGGCGTCGGCCCGGAAGCGACGCTGCCCCCCGGCAAGCGTGTGATCGACGCCACGGGCCGATACGTGCTGCCCGGCGCCATCGACGTTCACACGCACTTCGGCCACCACGACGATTGGCGCATCGGCCCCCAGGCGGCGGCCTACGGCGGCCTCACGACGGTCATCAACTTCATCTCGGCGGGGCCGGACAACGACCTCCCCCAGGCCATCGAGCAGCGCAGGCAAGAGGCCGACCGGGACTCGGTGGTGGACTTCGGCTTCCACTTCATCCTGCGCAACGACCCCCAATCGCTCCGGGGCGTGCCCAGGGCGGTGGAGATGGGCGTCTCGACGTTCAAGATGTTCATGGCCTACCCCAAATGGGGGAGCATCTGGTGCCCCGACGACTTTATCGCCGAGGCGATGGAGATCATCGGCGATAGCGGCGGCATGGCCCAGGTCCATTGCGAGAGCGGCCTGGTGATCGACTACCTGGAGCAGCGGCAGATCCGGGAGGAGCGCGTCCGGCCGAGCGACTTCCTGGCGAGCCACCCCGATTGGACCGAGGAGGAGTCGGCCAATCGAGCGCTGAAGATAGCCGAGCTGACCGGCTGCCCGGTCTACGTGGTCCACCTCAGCGCGCACCTGGCCCTGGAGCGGATCAAGGAGAGCCAGGCCGCGGGCCAGCAAGTCTGGACGGAGACCTGCCCCCAGTATCTCCTGCTGTCCGACGCCGAGATGGAGCGCTGGGGACCGTTCGCCAAGATCGGCCCGCCGCTGCGGTCGGCCGACGGCATGAACCAGGAGGCCATGTGGCGCGGCTCGCGGGACGGCTTCATCTCCTGCGTCGCCAGCGACCACGCGTCCTTCGACCGGGAGCAGAAAGAGGCCGGGTGGAAGAACATCTTCTTCGACGGCGAGGGCAAAACCATCCCCTACGGCGCGCCATCCGTGGAGACGATGGTGCCCCTGATGTACAGCGAAGGGGTGGTCAAACGCGGCCTGCCCATCACCTGGATGGCTCGCGTCCTCAGCGAGAATCCCGCGCGGCTGTTCGGCCTGTTCCCCCGTAAGGGCGTCATTCAGGCCGGCGCCGACGCCGATATCCTGATCATCGATCCGAACCGGGAGAAGACGATCCGCGGCGAGGAGCAGCACGTCACGGCAGACTACACGCTGTACGAGGACTGGAAGATCTCGGGCTGGCCGGTGATGAGCCTGCTGCGGGGGCGTGTGCTGCTCAACGACGGCAAGCTGGAGCTGACGCCGGGCGCGGGCGCCTACCTTGCCCGGAAGGGGCCGCTGCCTCCCATCGCCGGACCCGCGGGCTAACAGCGGCTCCGGGCGGCTGAGCCGCAGCGACATTGGGTCGGTTCCTCCGTAAGTTCTCGTGGGATGATCGGAATCTCTTCAAGGATGGCCCATGCCAAGGCTCGATGGAAAAGCCGTGGTCGTCACCGGAGGCGCCGGACTGCTTGGCGCGGCGTTCTGCCGCAGCCTCGCCGAGCATGGGGCGAGCGTCCTCATTAACGACGTGAACGCGAAGGCTGCCGAGGCTCTCGCGACCGGGATCGGCCAGGCCGGCGGGACCGCAAGCCCTCTCATCGAGCCGGTCGATTCCTGGGAGGGCGGACGCCGCGTCATCGAGGCGTGCGTCGAGCGCTACGGCCGCATCGACTGCTTGGTGAACGCCGCCCACCGGACGATTCCGAAACCGATTTGGGAGCTGACCGAAGCGGAGTTCGATTTGACGGTGGATATCCATCTCAAGGGGCACTTTGCCTGCACCAGCCACGCGGCGCGGCACATGATGAAGCAAGGGAGCGGCAGCATCATCAATCTGGCGTCGCGAGCGATGGCGGGCCTGGAGCGCTTCTCAGCCTACGGAGCATCGAAGGGCGGCATTATCTCCGCCACGTTCACCTGGGCGCTGGAGCTGGCCCCCTACGGCATCCGGGTCAACGCGCTGAGCCCGGCCGCGAGGCCGCTCCAGGAGGGCCGGCAACCCAGCATGCGCATGCCCTGGCGGCGCAGGCCAGGCCAGACGATCGAAGAGATGCGCGATGAGACCCCGCCACCCGAGACGGTGGCGCCCCTGGTCATCTACCTCGCCAGCGACGCGTCCGACTGGGTCTCAGGCCAGGTGCTGTTCCTGAGCGGCGACTCCCTCGCGGTGGTGCGCCACCCAATGGAGGAGCGTTTCGCCTTCCTTCCCCACGGCTGGAGCGTCGAGGACCTGGAGCGCTACTTCAGAGACTCGCTGGGGCCGGCGTTCGAGAGGCCCAGCATGGGCGGGGGACCGTACCGCTGGTACGGCGGCGTCGGAAAAGATACCAGGGCGTGACGCCTCAGCGCCACCTTGGGCCGGAAACGTTGCCGCGGCTCAGCCGCCAGCCGCCTCAGGCCGCCGTGGGCCGGAAATAATGATGCGGCTCAGCCGCCAGCCACCGGCGGGCGGTGCGCGGCCCAGGGACGGACCTCTTCGAACGCCGCCGACGCCGCCAGCACGGTGGCCTCGTCGCCCCAGCGTCCCACGATATGCAAGCCGATGGGCAGGCCACCGGACGAGAAGCCGCACGGGACGCTGGCCGCCGGGTTCCCGGCCATGTTGAAGGGCAGGGTGAAGGGCGTGAACCCCATCCTGGGGTTGACCTGCCTGCCGTCGATGACGGTGGGCGCCTCGCCGCAGGGAAAGGCCGGCGTCGCCAGGGAGGGCGTCAGCAGCAGGTCGTACCGCGTGAAGAACTCTTCGACGGTCGCGCGGAACCGCTGCAGGTCGGCCATCGCCTCGACGAGGGCAACGCCGGTGATGCCCTTCCCCCGCTCGATGGCCTGCTGCGTCGCCGGCATCAACAGGTCGCCCTTCCGGTCGAGCAGCTCGCCGTAGTCCAGCACGTACTTGGGGCCTCGGATCGTCCCGTAGGCCGCGCGCAGGTGGTCGACATCGAGCTCCAGGTCCTCCTCCTCCACCGACGCGCCAAGCTCGTCGAAGACCTGCGCCGCTCGGGCGGCGCTTTCGCGCACCTCGGGGTCGACGGCCGCGGAGCCCAGGGCCGGACTCCAGGCCACTCTCAGGCCACGCACGCCCCGGTCCAGCGCGGCCACGTAGTCCGGCGGCTCGCCGGCGATGGTCAGCGTCTCGGCCTCGGGGTGAGGGCCGGCCATGACCTGCAAGAAGATGGCGGCGTCCCGCACGGTGCGGGCGATGGGGCCCTGGCATGAGAAGTTCACCGGAAACCAGCTTCCGCTGCCGGTGTCCCGCCGGGGCACGCGCCCCTGGGTCGGTTTGATCCCGTACACCCCACAGAGGCCGCTGGGGATGCGGATGGAGCCGCCGCCGTCGCTGCCCTGGGCGATGGAGCTGATGCCCGCGGCGACGGACGCCGCCGCTCCGCCGCTGGAGCCGCCACTGGTCCGGCCCGTGTCCCACGGATTCCGGCAGTCGTCACCCAGTCGATTCTCGGTGGTGGCCGAGAGGCCGAACTCCGGGGTGTTGGTCTTCCCAAGGCTGACGGCCCCAGCGCCGATCGTCCGTTCGACCACGATGTCGTCGTAGTCGGGCACCCAGTCGTCGTAGGCCAGCGACCCTCGCGTGGTCCGCACGCCCTTGGTCGGCGCCAGGTCCTTGAACGACGTCGGGACGCCATGCAGCGGGCCGAGCGCGTCGCCTCGCTGGACGGCCTGCTCCGCCTCCCTGGCGGATGCCAGCGCCGCGTCGGCGGTGACGGTCAGGAATGCGTTAAGCCTGGGGTTCAGCGCTTCGATCCGGCGCAGGGAGGCCTCGGTAAGCTCGACGGGCGACACCTGCTTCTGAGCGATGAGCTCGCGAAGCTGGTACGCGGGGGTGAAGGCCAGGTCGGAGTCGCTGGGCATGACGCGCCTCCCGTCGAGGGATGGCAGCAGGATAGCATACCGGGGCTGTGGCCGCCCTTGACCCGTTCGATGGCGACCCGTACAGTGACTCCGCCGGTCTCCCTGGGCGGGGCCGGCATTCCCGGGGACGCTTCGCTACCGTACACGCGAGCGTTCCCCAGCCCACCCCCGAATATGACCAGCACGAGAGGACGCCAGCCGGAAAGACGAATTTACTACGGTTGGGTTATCGTCGCTGTCGTCGCTCTGGTGGGGGCGGCCCAAACGGGCCAGCTCAACCCGACCATCGGCGTCTTCATCAGGCCGGTCACCGAGGAGTTCGGCTGGAGCCGGTCGCTGTTCGTCGGAGCCGTCAGCGCCGGCACCCTGGTCGGAGGGTTCACCGGCCTGGGCGTTGGGCCGGCCCTGGACCGGTTCGGGCCTCGCTGGATCATGTCGGTCGGCGTTTTTCTGGTGGGCGCCGCGCTGGTCTCGATGGCCGCGGTCAACGCGGTCTGGCAGTTCTACCTGGCGATGATCGTGGGCCGGGCCGCGGTGCAAGGGGCCGTCAACATCGGCGGCTCGGTCACGGTGAGCAAGTGGTTCATCCGCCGCCGAGGGCGAGCCGCGGCGATCTCGTTCATGGGCAACCGCGTGGGCAACGGCACGACGCCGCTGATAGCCCAGGCGCTGGTGAGATCCTACGGATGGCGGTGGGGGTTCCTGGCCCTCGGCCTGATCGTGTGGGTGGTGGCCTTGCTGCCCACCTTTCTTCTGCTGCGCCGCCAGCCCGAGGACATGGGCCTGCTGCCCGACGGCGACTCTCCCGACCAGGCGCCGGACCGGGACGACGCTGCCCAGGTAGCGCCCGTTGCCCCGCGCGGCGAGGTCGACTTCACGTTGCGCCAGGCCCTGGCCACGCGAGCCTTCTACCTCTCCCTCATTGCGACGCTGCTGGGCATGATCGTAGCCTCGGGAGTCAGCCTGAACCTGGTGGCCTACCTGGAGGACCAGGGCCTGTCGCCGGCGACGGCCGTTCTCATCGTCGTCGCGTGGTCGGTCTCGGGCAGCGTGGGCACCCTGGCCGCCGGCTTCATCGCCGAGCGGGTTTCGATCCGTTCCGCCCTCATCGTCACCTACATCGGCCTCGCCCTGTCGACCTACTTGCTGATCCAGGTCGACAGCACTGCTCTGGGTTTCCTGTTCGCCGCGGTCTACGGGCCATTCTTCGGCGCCATGGTCATCTTGCAGCAGCTCATCCTGCCCGATTACTTCGGCCGCGCGTCCCTGGGCGCGATTCGCGGGTTGGCGACCCCGTTTCAGATGGGCGCCATCGCCCTGGGGCCGATCATCGCGACGGCCGCCTTCGACGCCACCGGCGAGTACACCGCCGTCTTTGCCGGCTTCCTCGGTTGCTTCGTCGCCGGCGCCGGCTTCTTGCTCCTCGCGCCCAAGCCCCAATTGCGCCTGCCGGCGCCGCCGCTTTGACTTCCAGACCGCCGGAGGACTAGAGTAGCGCCCAAATCGACGCGTCGCGCCGAGACGCGACGACGGCTATGGGAGGGAAGCGATGCCGGGACCCCTGGATGGAATCACCATCCTTGATCTCACCATCTACCAGAACGGACCGTGGGGCACCGTGCTGCTCTCGGACATGGGGGCCGAGATTATCAAGATCGAAGACCCGGTCAATGGCGACCCGGGCCGCAACCTGACCCCGGCCGGCTCGGGCCACAAGCGACGGGTCAACACCTACTTCCAGACGATGAACCGCAACAAGCGGAGCGTGACGCTGAACCTGAAGAGCGAGCAAGGAAAGGCGATCTTCTTCAAGCTGGTGGAGGCCGTCGACGTCGTCACGCAAAACTTCAGGGTCGGCGTCGTCGAGAGGCTGGGCGTCGACTTCGAAGCATGTCGAAAGCGCAACCCCCGCATCATCTATGCCTCGGTCTCCGGCTTCGGCTCCAAGGGGCCCGACGCCCGCGACGGCGTCTACGACATCCTGGGCCAGGCCAGGGGCGGGATCATGTCGCTGCTTTCGGTGAACGACCCCGGAATCGTCTACCGCTCGGCCGGCGGCCTGGCGGACCAGATGGGCGCGTTCACCCTGGCCTACGGCGTGCTGCTGGCCATCGTGGCCCGGGAGCGCACCGGTATCGGGCAGCACGTCGAGATCTCCCAGCTAGGCGGCCAGATGATCCTCCAGGCGCTGGCCATCAACGGCTACCTCCTCAACGGCGAGCTGCCGATGCCCCGGGCAGACCAGGCCTCGAACCCGCTGTTCGACATCTATCGCTGCGGCGACGACCGCTGGATCGCCCTGGGCTGCATCCAGTCGGACCGGCACTGGGACGACGTTTGCGAGGTGATGGGCCTCGGCCGGTTGCGCGACGACCCGAAGTTCGTCGATCACGCCGCCCGGCTACAAAACTGCAAGGAGCTGAAAGCCATCCTGGGCGAGGCGTTCGAGAGCAGAGGCCGCGACGAGTGGCTGGGGCTCCTGAAGCCCAGGGCGGTGCTGTGCACGCCGGTCCAGGGCTACGACGACCTGGCCGTCGACCCCCAGGTCATCGCCAACGAGTACCTGACGGAGATCGACCACCCAACGCTGGGAAAGCTCAAGCAGGTCGGCGTGCCGGTCAAGCTCAGCGAGACGCCCGGCGCGGCTCGGTCCGCCGCGCCCGAGTTCGGCGAGCACACCGAGGAGGTGCTGCTGGAGCACGGCTATAGCTGGGAAGAGATCGCGTCGTTCCGGGACCAGGCCGTGGTGTGAGGGCGGGCAGACCCCGCGCCTAACGTCGCGGTTTGTCTAATTCCGCGACAACGCTTTGGCTGCCAGGACACCCTACCCCCTCCGCTTGCCCGACCGGCTTGAACCCCGACCGAGCAGCGCGAGGGGCGGAACCCCGACAACTATCCTGATTCTCCTGAGGCGGACAAACGGGCGCGGGCTCAGCGGCCTCCCCTGAAGGAAACCGAAGGGGGGTGTCACCGCTGCCGCTCTTTAAGCAAGTAGAGAAGGCCCCTTGCTGTACCCAGCGATTCAGACACCTCCTTGAAAGAAACTCTGCGCTGGCCTGAATGAGCTATCTTGTTCCGCCTTTTAAACAAAAATTCCAGCTTTTTCTTATCAATACTTGAATTGATGCTACACATGATTTTGACTAGCGAGTGGACTTTTAGATCGTTAACAAACATGTCACTCTGTTTATCTGACAGCTTTGCTTTGGATTTCAAAACCTGTTTGCACATCCTCTCTAGAATGATCTCGGCGGCGACGGCGGAAAACAATACTGCAACGTCAAAACGTCCGTTGGCCGCGTAGTTATATGCATCGTCCAGAATCTCCTTATGCAGTGGCGGCTTCTTCGACCTGGACATGGTAGATACAACCTGTTGCCAAATGACTGGGGTCAGGCGATCACCATACATTTGGAACTCTATGTAATCCGACGGTTCAGGTGCTCGGAACTCGTACGAGACAGGACTTGGGTCGCCCACCGGGTCACCCTTCGAATCGAAAAAATTGACAACGGTTGGTCGGAAAGCCAATCGAGTCTCCAGCAACCATTGCTCGGTGCTGCTTCTGATTATTTGCATCAGTCGGGACACGGCTTCTGAAAGAGCGCGCTCAAAACTCTCCAGTTCTTCGAACGCAAGTGAAGCCGTGCCAACATCTTCGAGTTGGTCCACCTCTCTCTTGATCAAAACGGAAAACTCTCTAAGTACGGGAGGTGGTGTACTCCCCATCAAATCTTCTGGCTGCTCGAATTTAAGGGGTGATACCTCCACGGCAATCCTCTTTTGCTCGAACTCGAATTCAAACTCGGAAGATCCGAAATCAGCCAAAGTCACGCCGTACTCCATTTCAACTGGAGTACTCAAAACAACATGAAACGCACCGGTGATGCTAGGCATGACGCCTCCCAGCTTGGGGTTTCCGAGCCATGCATTACTCTAGTCCTGTATCGGAATGGGACTCGACTAATCCGGCTCATCTCGAACGAGGAATCGCCAGTTTTTTGTTGCCTGATACAGATGTCAGGCCCGACCGCAAGAACTGCCGCCTACCCCTACCCCCGCGGCTTGAACCTGATCAGCGTGAAGTCGTCGGTCACGTCCTCGAAGACGGCTTCCACGGGCATGTCGACGGCGATGGCGTCGGTCGGAACGCCCACGATGTTGCCGAACATCTTGGGGCCCTCCTCCAGCTCCACCAGCGCCACGTTGTAGGGCAGGTCGTCGCGGAACGAGGCGATGTAGGGCTGCGCCATCTCGATGAAGCCCCACACCTTCCCCTTGCCGCTGGCGTCGATCCACTCGCGGTCGAAGGAGAGGCAGCGAGGGCAGCTCGAGTACGGTGGAAACCAGACGTTGCCGCACTGACGGCACCGGGGAAGCACCAGCCGGTGCTCCCTGGCTGCCTCCCAGAACGGGCGGTCCTCCTTCGTCACCTGCGGCAGCGGCTTCTCGTAGGCCAACCCGGTCCCTTCTTTCTCGTCCGTCAGCTCTCGCTCCTCAAGGGCCAAAGCATTCGATTTTGTTCAACGCTCTCAGAAGCTGATGTGGCTCAGCCACAGTGGGCCGGAAAAGCCGATGCGGCTCAGCCGCCTCAGCCACCGTTGGGCTGCCAGCCGAGGATGGTGCTGGCCGCCGGGTAGTAGATGTGCAGGTGGCGCTCCATGATGTTGAACGGTCCGTCGCGATCGAAAAACAGATCGACCACGCCCCAATGGAAGGGGCTGTCCATGTACTCCTGGATGCCGCTCTGGTCGGCGAACTCCTGCTCCCAGACGTGCGTCCAGGCGGTGGGACCTCCTCCACCGGCGAGAGCCCCCCTGGAGGCCGGGTTTCGGCTCATCGCCCAGTTGCGAATGCCCTTGATGTGACGGGGCATCTGGGTCAGGCGATTCTCGAACTCCTCGACTCGATCGGGCGGCGTCCCCGCCTTGACCTGTAGCAGAAGCGTCCGCTTGATGAAGTCCGTGATGCCCGGCTCGCGCGTCTCGCCCGCGTAGGGCTCGAACTCAACGACGTTGAACTGCTCGACGATCCCTTCGGGGCCTTCGGCGGCGAAGGGCACGAGGCGATCGGTGTGGTAGGGGTGGTCGCGCCACTGGGCCGCAGCCTCCCGGTCCGAAAAGACCATGTCCCACCCAAAGGTCCATTCCTTGGGGTCGGGGAGGTTTGCGCCCACCCACGACGCGTGGACGAAAGGGACGTGGTTCGGGGTGTCGAGCAGCGCCTGCCGGTAGGCTTGGACCTTCTCCTCCGATACGCCGTCCCGCAGCCGGATCGCCGCTACCCTTCGGAACATCTCGCTCCTTTCGAACGTCAGCCGGCCAGCCCCAGCATCGCCCGCGTCTCGGGCGGCGACGCGATCTCACGCCCGAATAGCTGGGCGATGGCGACGAACTTCTCCACGTGCTGGACCGAGGTCAGGGGTTTCCCATCGAGCCGCGCGTTGTCGCCGATGCCCGTCCGGACGTGGCCGCCCAGTGAGATCGCCAGGCTCTGCATCAGTGTATGGCTCACGCCGTAGCTCTGAATGAACCAGACGTTCGGCACGTCGGGAGGCAGCATGTCCAGGTAGGCCTGGAGCCCTTTCGCCGTCGGCGGCAGCCCGTAGGGATGATTGTCGGTGAAAAAAAATTTCAGGATCATCGGCTCGCGCAGCAGGCCCATCTCGCGGTAGGCCAGGGCATGGCGCAGGTGGCCCGGCTCTCGGATGCCGAGGTTGTAGATGAGGTCCAGCTCCTTCGTCAGCTCGAAGAAACGCATCACGTCGGCGTGGGGGTTGTCGTACACGAAGTCGCGGCCCAGCTGCTTCGACACAGGGTCGAACGCGGCCATGTTGACCGCGCCGAGATCGATGGCCGCCATCTCGAACTTCACGGTGCGCTCTTTGCCCAACGCCTCGATGTGGCTGTACCGCTGTTCCAAAGGCAGCCGGGCGCTGTAGGTCGGGTAGAGGATGGCGTCGCACTCCTTCTCGATGAGGAGCATCGCTTCGGCGTACAGCCCCGCGTCGATCCAACGCTGCTGGCCGGTGTCTGGGTCCCTAGCGTGGAAGTGGACGATGCTGGCGCCGGCCCGAGCGCACGCCACGGCGTCGGCGGCGATCTCTTCGGGCCCATAGGGGACGTGGGGGTTCTGCTCCTTGGGCGTCGCCTCGTTGATGGCTGCCTCGATGATGAGCTTATCCATCGCTGGTATGCCTCTTTGCGTTTCAGTCAGCTTTGGTTTGTTTGACCTCAACCCCGTCCCGATGGTATCGGGCCACCCCCTCTCCGTCGACGGAGAGGGGGCAGGGGGTGAGGTCAAAAACTCGAAACCTGGTCATGCCGAGGGCCGAAACTTCGGCAGGGAGACATCGTCGGCGACGTCGTCGAACACGACCTCCACCGGCATGCCGATCTCGATGGCATCGTCGGCGACGTCCAGGAGGTTGGCGACGATGCGCGCTCCCTCCTCCAGCTCCACCACCGCGACGTTGTAGGGCACCTTGTCCCGGAAATAGGGATGGGCCGGGTGGTGGGCCACGCAGAAGCTGTAGACGGTCCCTTTGCCGCTGGCCCTTGCCCATTCCCAGTCCTGGACGCCGGGGATGTTCACCATCGGTCCCGGCGGGAAGCGAAACTCGCCGGTCACCTTGTTGCGCTGGATCAGCAGCTCGTGCCGCCGGGCGCCTTCCCAGTACGGTGCACTGTCGGGGTCGGCGAGGGGCAGGGGCTGGGGTATCTCGTCGGACATGGCTGGCGACTCCAGGCGCGGGCTGACAGTTCCGGAAGGGGCCTGTGCTATACTGAGGCCGCTTTTCTCTCCCGTTGGCTTCGAGCGGCCCCATCATACACGAAGCCTCTAAAGCACGCCAGGAACCGCCCTTACGGGATGCCAGGAACCGATGGACTTCAGCTTCTCCCAAGAGCAAGAGCTACTCCGCAAGACGGCTCGAGACTTCTTGCAACGCGAGTGTCCCACCGACCTGGTGCGCCGGATGGAAGAGGACGACCGGGGCTATCCGACAGACCTGTGGCGCAAGATCGCCGAGCTGGGCTGGCTGGGCCTGCCCTTCCCCATCGCGACCGGCGGCGCGGGAGGCACGTTCCTCGACCTCGCGGCGCTTCTGGAAGAGGTCGGCCGAGCCCTGGCCCCGGCGCCGATCTTCAGCACCGTCGTCCTGGGCGGCCTTCCCATCGCCGAGTTCGGAACGGATGAGCAGCGGGCCTTCTTCCTGCCCGCCATCGCGTCGGGCGACGCTATCCTCAGCTTCGGCATGCTGGAGCATCGGGGCAGCTATCGCCCGGAGGGGATTCGTTTGACGGCGACCCACGATGGCGATGGCTTTCGTCTGAACGGGACGAAGATCTTCGTGGAGAACGCCCACATCGCCGACCATCTTTTGGTCTCGGCCCGCATGTGGTCGGGGGGCGGCGACGGCGCCGGGGTCACCGTTTTCATCGTCGACCCCAAGGCCCCGGGCGTGACGCTCGAGCCGCTGCGGCCCCTGAGCCTGGAGAAGCAGTGGGAGGTGACCTTCGACGGAGTCAAGGTGACCGAAGAGCAGGCACTGGGCACGGTCGGCGCCGGCTGGCCGGTCGTCCAACGGACCCTTGAGTGGGCCGTCGCGGCCCAGTGCGCTCAGGCCGTCGGCGGGGCTCAGGCCGTCCTGGAGATGGCCGTGGAGTACGCCAAGGGCCGGGTGCAGTTTCAGCGGCCCATCGGCTCCTTCCAGGCCATCCAGCACCACGCCGCCGATATGTACTCCGACGTGGAGACGATGCGGCTGATCACCTACGAGCTGGCCTGGCTGGTCAGCGAGGGCCGCCCCTGCGCCGAGGAGCTCGCCGTGGCCAAGACCTGGGTCTCGTCGGCCTATACCCGCATGACCCGGATGGGCATTCAGATCTACGGCGGCATCGGCATGGCCAAAGAGATGGACCCCCAGCTCTACTTCCGTCGAGCCAAGGCGTGGGAGCCGCTGTTCGGCGGGCCGGACGAGCACCGGGCCGTGCTGGCGGAGACGATTGGGGCCGAGACGATTGGGGCTGACACGAGGAACGGCGATGGACCTGGACTTTCCGCCTGAAAGCGAAACGCTGCGCCGGGAGGTCAGGGCCTACCTGGCGGCCGAATGGCCGCCCGAGAAGGCCCGGGAGGTGGCGCACCTGCCGCCGGAATACCGGGGCCGCAACGACGAGTTCAGTCGAAAGCTGGGCGCCAAGGGTTGGCTTGGCATCGGCTGGCCCAAGGAGTTCGGAGGGCAGGGCCGCTCCTACGTCGAGCAGCTCGCCTTCCACGAGGAGATGGGCTACCACCGGGCGCCGACGGGCAAGCATCACATGGCGGTGAACATCGTCGGCCCCACCCTGATGCTGGTTGGCTCCGACGAGCTGAAACAGCAGTACCTGCCTCGCATCCTGGCCGGCGACCTTCAGGTGTGCATGGGCTACTCCGAGCCCGAGGCGGGCTCCGACCTGGCCTCTCTCCAGACGAGGGCCGTGGAGGACGGCGACGACTACGTGATCAACGGCCAGAAGATCTTCACCACGGGCGCGGAGGTCTCGGACATCTGCTGGCTCGGCGGCAGGACCGACCCCGACCAGCCCAAGCACAAGGGCGTCAGCCTGTTCATCGTGCCGATGGACACCCCGGGCATCAGCATCAGTCCCATCTGGTGCGTCGGCGGCCTGCGCACCAACCATGTCTACTTCGACAACGTGCGGGTGCCCAAGAGCGCCATGGTGGGCGAGCGAGGAAAAGGGTTCTACAATATCGCCGTCGCTCTCGACTTCGAGCGGGTGATGATGGGGAGCAACGTCGCGCGGATGCGGCGCACCTTCGACGACCTGGTGGCCTACACCAGGGAGCACACGGTCGACGGCACGCCCATCATCGACGATCCCATCGTGCGCCACAGGCTGGCCGACTTGAAGATCGACCTGCACGTCGCCCGGCTGCTGACGTTCAAGGTCGTGTGGATGATCGACAACCAGCAGATGCCCAACGCCGAGGCGTCGCTGTCCAAGGTGCTGAGCAGCGAGCTCCAGGTGCGCCTGGCCCACACCGGCATGAGCATGCTCGGCGTCTATGGCTCGCTCTACGAGGACTCCCGTTGGGCGCCGCTGCGAGGCGATCTGGCCTGGACCTACGAGACGAGCCTGCTGGGCACCATCGGCGGCGGCTCCAACGAGATCCAGCGCAACATCATCGCTCAGCGCGGCCTGGGCCTGCCCAGGTAAGATGTGCAATACAGTGCCAAGCCAAGACCGTGAGGAATTTGCAGGAGTTATGAGAGTCCCGGCATGACTTCCTTGCAGACTGCGACAACCACTACTCTAAAGGGATTCACGGAGTTGGTGCAAGACTCCCTTACGACCGGCACTACGCTTTGGTACAGAGGGTGCTCTCAGGCAACATATCCGTTGACTCCAAAGTTGTACAGGCACCCGACCAAACGCTCACTTTCAGATTTCCTTGAAATGGAATCTCAAATTCTCGAACGATTTGAGCAACGATCTGTTCCGTATCTTGCGCAAACTCCAAAAAGTGATTGGGACTTTCTATTTTTGATGCAACATCATGGTGTACCGACCCGCCTACTCGACTGGACAGAGAACCCATACATTGCCATGTATTTTGCCGTGGGATATCAACGATTACCCTTCGCCGTCAAATCTGACGAGGTGGACAACGCCGCCGCTATTTGGATTCTCAATCCCGTTGAGTGGAACCGGGCCGCCCTGCAACATCTGTCCTATGATAAGGGTGTGCTCTCTGTAAAAGACGACGTTCTGAAAGGCTACGCGCCGAACTCCAAAGATACTCTAATGAATAATGTACCCCTCGCCCTGTGGGGCACCCACAATAGTCAACGCATTGTGGCGCAACGGGGCACTTTCACGATTTTTGGCAAAAGTGTTTCTCCGATGGAGCAGCTCCTTGAAACCCATCCCTTCCCTCAATCAGCATTAACAAAGGTGCGCCTGCCATATGGCGCGCGACTTGAACTCCGCAAGGCCATGTTCTCAATGGGGTTCACAGATTCAATGGTTTTCCCAAGCTTGGACGGGCTTGGGACTGAGATAAGCCGGATCTTTCAGTTCGAGGACTAGCATGTTTGTAGTACAGCAACACCAAAATCGCACCCTGTCGTGGTGGTACCAGGAACGGTCAAATATTGACCTAGAGCCAACGTACCAACGCCAGGGTCGCCTGTGGTCAGACGCCGACAGGGCCTTTTTGATCGATTCAATTTTGAACGAATTCGATATCCCTAAAATTTATGTAGCAGATTTTACTTATATCAACACGCCCCTTAACGCTAAGAAGAAGCGCTATTCAATCATAGATGGCCGGCAGCGCTTCGAGTCGGTTTTTGACTTTTTCGACGGAAATTTAGTGTTGAATCAAGATTTCGAATACACAAAAGATCCGAGTCTTAGATTGGGAGGACTCGGGTATGTTGACCTTCAGAATAATCATCCAGAAATAGCCCGTGTATTTGATAATTCTAACCTCACTATTATGAGCGTCATCACAGACGAAGAGCCCAAGATTAACGAGTTATTCATCAGGCTTAATCGAAGCAAACCTCTGACTGGATCTGAGGTCAGAAACGCAATGCTTGGTATTGTTCCAGAGCTAATCAGGAAACTTGCGCAGCATGTCTTTTACCAAACTAGGATTCGCTTCCAAACACGACGTGGTCAAGCTCTGAATTCAGCAGCAAAAATGTTGTTGATAGAGTACGGGAACAAGTTAACTGATACAAAAAAAATATCCTTAGATAATTTGGTTGTTGAAGGCAGGAAAAAACAGAATCGCCAAGCGTTAAAAGATGCTTTCTCAAAGGTATTCCAGATACTGGATATCATGGCAGGTATCTTCATCAAGAAGGACCCCCTGTTGCGTTCACAAGGGCCGATCCCACTGTATTATTGGCTTGTTCGCTCTGAACCTGGTAGAAATAAAAAAATGATAAGGGAGTTCCTCGTTCACTTTGAACAAGCCCGCGCACAAAACAGAGACTTATTGCGGATCGACTTTGATATTTCCGAGGAAGGCTTCACCCAAAGACTGAAAGAAATTGACCAAACACTCGCATTATACGACCTGTATGATCGCAGTACGAACGATCAGCAAAGCTTAGAGGGTCGCAGTTCAATCCTCCAAGAACATCTTCGTGGCTACCTCAAACTAGGAAAAAGATTTTGACCGAGCACGGTATGAGGCTTAGGATTGTCGATGGCTCTCTTCAGCAAAGGCTTATCCTCTTCTTCTGATCCTTGTCGCCCGTCCCCCGGTTCCCCTATAATGGCCGCTGTCACCGGAGCCGCCCAACGCCGGAACCCTCCGGAACGAGGAGAAGACCTTGTCTGAACCAGCCGTTCTGTACGAGAAGAAGGACGGGATCGCCACCGTCACCATCAACCGGCCCGAGAGCCTCAACGCGATGGACGCCGAGGTGATGGAGGGCTTGACCAACGCGTGGATCGACGTTCGCGACGACCCCGCGGTTATCGTGGCCATCGTCACCGGCGCCGGCGACAAGTCGTTCAGCTCCGGCGGGAACCTGAAGACCTACATTCCGCAGGCGACGGAAGGGACGTACCGAGCCAAGTGGGACACCGTGGTGCCGGGAATGCTGCGGGGCTTCGACCTCTACAAGCCGGTCATCGCCGCGGTCAACGGCTACTGCATCGCCGGCGGCATGGAGCTGCTGTGCGGCACCGACATCCGAGTCGCCGCCGAGCACGCGACCTTCGCCGTCGCCGAGGTCCGTTGGGGCCTGTTCCCCGGCGGCGGAACGACGGTGCGCCTGCCGCGCCAGATCCCCTACTGCATGGCCATGGAGCTGCTGCTGGTGGGCGGCAACGGTGGCCGCGTCACGGCCCAGGAGGCCCTGAACGCCGGTCTGGTCAACAAGGTGGTGCCTCTGGCGGACCTGATGCCGGTCGCGATGGACTACGCCCAGCGGCTCAAGGCCAACGGCCCCCTGTCGCTCCAGGCGATCAAGCGCTCGGTCCTGATGACGCAGGGGGTGCCGACCGAGCTGGCGTACCACATCGAGTCGCAGCACTCCCGTGTATGTTTCGAGAGCGACGACGCCAAGGAAGGCCTGAAAGCGTTCGCTGAGAAGCGCAGTGCGAACTTCAAGGGCCGCTAGCCATCGAGCCGACGCCGTAACCGGCGCCGAGGTGAGTCGCCGATGACCGACCGAGCCCTGGAGCATCTGCGGGTCGTCGAGCTCAGCGACCGCATCGCGGGGAGCTACTGCGCCAAGTTCCTGGCCGACTTCGGCGCGGACGTGGTCAAGGTCGAGCGGCCCGTCGGCGGCGATCCGGCGCGCCGGGCGGGACCCTACACGGACGACCGGTTCGACGTCGACGGCGGCGGGCTGTATCTGTTCCTCAACACCAACAAAAAGAGCGTCACGCTCAACGCCGACACGGCCACCGGCGCGGCCATCCTGAAAGAGCTGCTGCGGGACGCCGACGTGCTGGTGGAGACGATGCGGCCGGGAGTCCTCGCTTCCTGGGGCCTGCCGCCCGACGGGCTGCAAAAGCTGAACCCGAACCTGGTGGTGACGTCGGTGACCGACTTCGGCCAGTACGGCCCCTACCGCGACCTCCACGGCGCCGACATCGTCCACTGGGCGCTGGGCAGCTTGCTCTTCGGCACGGGGCTTCCCGGCCGCGAGCCGATCCGCATCGGCGACGATATCAGCGAGTTCGTCGCCGGGCTCAACGCCGCCGGCGCCACCCTGGGCGCTCTCTACGGGCGCGAGAACGGGGGCGCACAGAGCGTGGACCTCTCGGTGCTGGAATCGCTGATGACCGTGCTGCCCTCCACCCCCCTGGGCTACTCCTACAGCGGCGTGGTCAACAGCCGCCAGGGGAACCGTTTCCCCATCACCATCGTCCCATGCAAGGACGGCTACATCGGCTTCTACACGATGCTGCAACACCAGTGGGAGTTCCTGACGGTGCTGCTGGAGATGCCGGAGCTTCAGGACGACGAGCGGTTCGCCACGCCGATGGCGCGGTTTCAGCACGCCGGCGAGGCCATGGAGCTGCTGACGCCGTGGTTCCGGGACCGCCTGGCCGACGACATCGTGGAGCGGGGACAGGAGCTGCGCATCCCCATCGTCAAGGTAGCCAACGCCGAGGACGTGGTGAACAATCCACAGTTCAAGGCGCGAGGTTTCTTGACGGACCTGGGCAACGCAGCCAGCGGCGCGGTCACCGGGCCCGGGCGACCGTTCAACCTGGAGGGCACGCCCTGGCGTCTGGACAGCCCGGCGCCGTCGCTGGGCCAGCACAACCAGCTCGTCTACTGCAACCGCCTGGGGTTCTCCAAAGGCGAGCTGGTCATCCTATCGGAGCAAGGCGTCATGTAATGGCATCTTTATAGGGATCACCCTCACCTCCGAATCTCATCCCGATGCCGCATCGGGACGGGAGTCGGACCTAACCCTCTCCCTCGAAGGGCGAGGGGATTATGGAGATCGAGGAGAAAGCATGGCTCTGCCACTTGACGGCGTTCGCGTGACCGACCTGACGATGTTCTGGGCGGGTCCCTTCGCCACCCAGTTCCTGGCCCACATGGGCGCGCAGGTCATCAAGATCGAGCCGGCGGGACGCGGCGACAGCGTCCGGTTCCAGGGCAGCGGCCACGACGACTTTTGGGAATGGGCCCCTATCTTCAACGGCACCAACGTCAACAAGCTGGGCATCACCCTGGACCTCTCCACGCCCGAAGGCATCGCCCTGCTGCAGCGCCTCATCAGCATCAGCGACGTGGTGGCCGAAAACTTCAGCACCCGCGTGGTCGAGAACCTGGGGATCGACTACGACTTCGTGCGCCGCGCCAACCCGACGGCGATCTTGCTCTCGATGCCGGGGTTCGGCCACGGCGGCCCGTGGGAGTATCACGTCGGCTTCGGTCCCCAGTTCGAAGAGGTCTCCGGCATCACCTATATGAGCGGCTACCCCGATACCGTGCCCATCACCCACGCCGCGATGGCCGACCCCATCGGCGGGACCTTCGCCGCTATCGCTCTGCTCATCGCGCTGCTGCACCGTCGCCGCACGGGCCGCGGCCAGTATATCGACCTGTCGACCACGGAGGGCGTGACTTCCCTGAACGCTCACGCGGTCATGGACTACACCATGAATCAGCGGGTGCGGGAGCGCAACGCCAACAAGCACCTGGCCTGGGCCCCGCACGGGGCCTTCCCCTGCCGGGGCGACGACGAGTGGGTCGCGATCGCCGTCCAGGACGACGCGCAGTTCCTGGCCTTGTGCCAGGCCATGGAGTCGCCGGAGCTGGCCGAGGACTCGCGCTTCGCCGACGCCTTGAGCCGCTGGGAGAACGAGGAGGCCTTGCGGGCGCCTATTTCGGCCTGGACGGGCCTGCACACCAACGTCGAAGTGATGCAGGCGCTCCAGGCCAGGGGCGTCCCCGCCGGGGCCGCCGCCACCTCGGCCAGCATCTTGGACGACCCGCACCTCCAGGCGCGGGACTTCTTCCAGCGCATCGACCGGCCCGTCAACGGAGGCCCGCACCCCTACTTCGGCTTTCCGGCCCAGCTCTCGAAGACGCCGATCAAGGCGCGCAAGGCGACGCCGACCGTCGGCGAGGACAACGACTTCGTCTACGGCGAGGTGCTGAACCTGTCGCCTGGTGAGATCGCGGGCCTGCAGGAGCGAGGCATTATCGAGACCGAGGTCCGGACGGGCTAAGGTCGGCGACGCGTCGCACCTTACGATGGCGGCGACTGCAAAGAAAGGCGCACCATGACCACCCACAACCACGTTGGCCTCACGGTTTCGGACCTGGACAGGTCGGCGGCTTTCTATCGAGACGTCGTGGGAATGGAGGAGGCCAGCCGCAACGACAGCATCGGCGGCGACTGGTTCGACCGGCTCACAAACAACCAGGGCGCCCGCTTCCGCGTGGTCCATCTGACGCTCGGCGGCCTGACGCTCCAGCTCGTCGAGTACCTGGCCGCCGGCGGCGATACCCTGGCCCTTGCTCACAAGCACGTGGGCAACGCCCACCTCTGCTTCAACGTCGACGACTTCGATGGGCAACACGCGCGGGTCGAGGCTCGCAGCGGCGGAGGCTTCGTGTCGCCGGTGGTCAACCTCCCCGGCGGCCGCTCCCGCAGCTTCTACGTCGCCGACCCCGACGGCGTCCTCGTCGAGTTCATCGGCGCGCCGGCGTCATAGAGGCTATTCCAAGAATAGGATCGCTAGATTGGGAGCACCCTCTCCCTCGAAGGGCGAGGGGATTTTGGAGTAGCTTCTAGAGTCGCCGCAATTCGTTGACAGTCGCCGGGCCTGGCGATAGAGTAGCGACGACGTGCTGAACGGGGCTAGCGACCCAGGATAGCCGAAGCCCGTGCGGGGGCTGCGAAGGGAGCACGCATGCGATCACCCCTAGACGGAATCACGATTCTCGACCTGACGATCTGGCAGAACGGGCCCTGGGGCACGGTGATGCTCTCGGACATGGGGGCCAACGTCATCAAGATCGAGAACCCCATCGATGGCGACCCGGGCCGCAACGTGGGGATGTTGGGGCCGTCCCCGGCGGCGATCAACTCCTACTTCGAGACGATGAACCGGAACAAGCGCAGCATGACGCTGAACCTCAAGTGCACCGAGGGGCGCGAGATCTTCATGACGATGGCGAAAAAGGCCGACGTCATCACGCAGAACTTCCGGGTCGGCGTCGTGGACAGACTTGGCATCGGTTACGAGGCGATCAAGGAGATCAACCCCAAGATTATCTACGCCTCCTCCTCCGGCCTGGGCGACGAGGGTCCCGACGCCCGCGACGGCATCTTCGACATCTTGGGCCAGGCCCGCGGCGGCTTCATGTGGATGACCTCCCTGGCGGACCCCGAGGTCAGGTACCGTGTGGCCGGCGGGATGGCCGACCAGACCGGCGCGATAATCCTCGCCTACGCCGTGATGTCCGCCGTCGTCGCTCGGGAGCGCTTCGGCGTCGGTCAGCATGTCCAGGTCTCCCAGCTCGGCGGCCAGCTCATCATTCAGGCCCTGGCGCTCAACGGCTTCCTCCTGAACGGCTCCGTTCGGGCGATGGGCGACCGTAAGAGCGCGACGAACCCCTTGTTCAGCATCTATCGATGCGGCGACGAAAAATGGATCGCTTTGGGCTGCATTCAATCGGACCGCTATTGGCCTCAGCTGGTCGCAGGCCTCGACGCGCCCGAGCTGATGGACGACCCACGGTTCACCGATCACGCTACCCGCTACCAGAATTATCGTCCGCTGATCGACAAGCTGGACGAGATCTTCGCCACGCGGACCCGGGACGAGTGGGTGAAAGAGCTCAAACCTCGGGGCGTCAACATCGGCCCGGTCCAGACCTACGAGGACATACCCAACGATCCTCAGGTGATCGCCAACAACTACCTCGTCGAGCTGGAGCACCCCGTCCACGGCACGCTCAAAGAGGTGGGCGTGCCCATCAAGATGAGCGAGACGCAACCCTATGCGCGCACGGCGGCCCCCGAGTTCGGCGCCCACACCGAGGAGATTCTTCAAGAGTTCGGCTACTCCTGGGACCAGATCGAGCAGTACCGGGACAAGTCCGTCCTCTAGTGCCGTACCCGCCGGATCGTGCCCGCCGGGTCGTACCCGCCAGGAAAAGGCGCATCCGATGCGCGGCCGATCGCCGAGTAGCGACGCGCGCGTCTGGAACCAGCGCCCCGAAAGAGCCACCGACATGCGCAAGAGCCTCATCCAGGACAAGGCCGCCATCACCGGCATCGGTCAGACCGAGTTTTCCCAGGGCCTCAACCGCAGCGTGATGGACATGGCCGCCGAAGCGATCTTCAAGGCCATCGACGACGCCGGCCTCAAGCCTGAAGACATCGACGGCATGTCCCGCTACCACATGCAGGACGAGTGGGAGAACTGGATCCATGCCACCGTCGGCCTGGGCGAGATCACCTATTACGCCGACCAACCCCACGGAGGCGGGTCGTATGCCGCCGTCATCATCTCCGCGGCCATGGGCGTCGCCACCGGCCTCTGCAACCATGTCATCGCGTTTCGTTCCAGGGCGCGGGGGCGCAAGTCGGTCTTCGGCCCCGGCGGCGACCAGGGCGGGCGGCCGTGGGAGAAGGTGGAGGCTCGCATCCCCGGCACGATGCAGTACTTTCGCCCCTTCGGCTTGATGAGCCCCGTCCAGGAGATGGCGGCCATCGCCCAACGCTACATGCACGACTACGGCATCACCGAGGAGCACTTCTCCAACGTCGCCATCGCCATCCGCAATCACGCCGTCCGGAACCCCCTCTCGGTGATGGGGAGACGCGGCCCCATCAGCATGCACGAGCATCACGAGTCCAGGATGATCGCCGACCCCATACGCCTGTTGGACTGCTGCATCGAGACCGACGGGGCCGTCGCGGTGGTGGTCTCGAGCGTCGAGGCGGCCCGCAGCCTTCGCCAACCGCTTGCCGTGATCCACACCATGGCCCAGCACACCCAACCGGCCCACTACCACCTGACGGAATGGTGGCGATTCAATCGGGACGAGATGGCGCTGGAGCTGGGCCGCCGGCTGTTCGAGCGCTCGGAGTTCAAGCCCGACGACATCGACGCGGTGATGCTCTACGACCACTTCACGCCGATGGTGCTCCTCGCCCTCGAAGACCTCGGCTTCTGCGGGCGCGGCGAAGGCGGCGCGTTCTCCGAGAACGGCGCGCTGGAGGGTCCCGGCGGACGCCTTCCGGTGAACACGCACGGCGGCCAGCTCTCGGAGGCCTTCATCCACGGCTTCAACAACGTACCCGAGGCCGTGCGGCAGATACGAGGCACGTCGACCACCCAGGTCCCCGGCGCCAGGGCCGTCGCCGTCTCCGCGGCCAGCAGCGATCCCACCGGCGCGTTCATTCTTCGAGGGGACTAGCCCTATGACCAAACTCTGGTGGCAGGACAGGGCGGCCATCACCGGCATCGGCCAGACCGAGTACTCCCGTGGACTCGATCGCTCGGAGTGGGACATGGCGGCCGAGGCCATCTTCAAGGCCATCGACGACGCCGGTCTCAAGCCCGAGGAGATCGACGGCCTCTCCACCTACAACCTCCAGCACGAGGGGTTCAACAACTACATGCACCAGCTTCTCGGGCTGGGCAACATGAGCTACTACGTCTCCCAGCCCCACGGTGGTGGCGGGTACGCCTCCACTCTGGCCCACGGAGCGCTGGGCGTCGCCTCGGGCCACTGCAATCACCTGGTGGCGTTCCGGGCGAGGGCGCGCGGGCGGAAGTCCATATTCGGCCCGGGCATGAACGAGGGTGGCCGGCCCTGGGAGAAGGTGGAGCCTCGGCTTCCAACGGGCTGGCAGTACCACGTTCCATTCGGGCTACAGAGCCCGGTGCAGGAGGCCGCCACCATCACGCGGCGTTACATGCACGACTACGGCTGGACCGAGGACCACCTGGGCAACGTGGCGGTGGCCCTGCGCACCCACGGCTCGCGCAATCCCAACGCCGTCATGCGCGCTCCAATGACCCTCGAGGACCACAACAGCTCCCGGATGATATCCGACCCGCTGCGGCTCCTCGATTGCTGCATCGAGACGGATGGCGCCTGCGCCGTGGTGGTCTCCACGATGGACTACGCCAAGAGCGCGCCCCATCCCCCCGCCGTGTTCCACGCCTTCACCCAGAGCAACCAGCCGGCCCACTACCAGCTCACCGAGTGGTGGCACTCGAAGCGGTGGAACCGGGAGGTGACGGGCGCGAACCTCGGCAAACGGCTCTTTGCCCAGTCCGACTTCAAGCACGACGATATCTCGGCGCTGATGGTCTACGACCACTTCACCTCCTTCGCCATCCTCTCCATCGAGGATCTGGGCTTCTGCGGCCGTGGCGAAGGCGGCGCCTTCACGGAAGGAGGGGCGCTGATCGCCCCCGACGGCCGTCTGCCGCTCAACACCCATGGGGGCCAGCATTCCGAGGCCTTCATCCACGGGTTCAACAACGTCATCGAGGCCGTCCGTCAGATTCGCGGCGTCTCCACGTCGCAGGTGCCCGACGCCAGGGCCGTCGTCGTCATCGAGGCCCTCACCGACCCATGCGGCGCATTCATCCTACGGAGCAACTAGCATGACCCAAACCGGCAAACCCGAGACTCGGTTCAGCCCCTACGCGGGCCTGCCGCTGCCCCAGCCCTCGTGGGACAACTACAAGTTCTGGGAGTACTGCAAGGCGCACGAGCTGCGGCTCCAGAAGTGCTCGGGTTGCGGCGAGCTGCGCTACTACCCCCGCCCCGCCTGCCCCGAGTGCCACTCCATGGAGTTCGAGTGGACGAAGGTGAGCGGCAAGGGCACCGTGTACAGCTACACCATCGCGCATCACCCCGTCCTGCCGTTCTTCGCCGATAAGGTGCCCCTGCCCGTGGGCGTCATCAAGCTCGACGAGGGCGAGGTGTACATGGTTGGCCGCCTCATGGACGTCGACCCCGGCGACGTGAAGATCGGCATGCCGGTGCAGGTGATGTTCGAGGACGTGGCCGAGGACATCACGCTTCCCCAGTGGCGCAGAGCGGACGACTAGAGGCGATGTCAGCCGGCGCGCGCATGGTCGTGGAACACTTCAACCGCATGGTCGAGCCCGATGGCGGCGTCATCGAGCTCCTGGTCGTCGAGGCCGCAACCCTCAAGGTGCGCTACTCCCCCGGGACGAACGAGGAGTGCGCCGACTGTGTGCTGGACGCCCAGGACCTGCGTGAGCTGATGAAAGAGGCCCTGGCGCTTCAGGACCCCTCGATCACCGAGGTCGCCGTGGAGACCTCACCCCCTGGCCCCGTCTCCGCCAGCGGAGAGGGGGTCTCCAGGTAATCGCATGGCTGAGCTAC
>JACZVV010000109.1 GCA_022572465.1 Chloroflexota bacterium | reverse complement strand
GAAGATGCCGGCCAGGCGATCGAGCCGCTCGTCGGGGACCTTGGCCACGCCAATGTTGCTGCGGCTCAGCCGCCCGTCCGCCGGTGAGGAGGCCAACGGCGCGTGGCCGCGGGTGAGGGCGTTGAACGCCGTCGTCTTGCCGCTTTGCCCCAGGCCGATGATGCCGATTTCCATTGTCCGCCGTCTCGCGCCAGGCAGGTCTACCTGTCCGGCGGGCCTCAGTATAGAGCATGATGCCCTGGTGGCTGAGGTGCCTGAGGCACATCGGCATTCCGGACCAACGTTGCTGCGGCTCAGCCGGCGCCTGAGGCACATCGGCATTCCGGACCAGCGTTGCCGCGGCTCACCCGCGCCTGTACAATGCCGTCGGCCCGATGTCGCTGCGGCTCAGCCGCCTCAGTCGCCAGCCCAATGCTGCAGTGGCTCAGCGACCGAAAGGAGATGCACCACTATGCCCGACATGCTCTATGACAAGTTCCCTGACAAGCATTACGCGATCTTCACCATGAACCGCCCCGAGCGGCTCAACGCTCTGGGGCGACAGATGTGGGCGGACCAGTCGGCGGCGCTGCAAGATTTCAACAACGACCCCGAGATGCGGGCCGGCATTCTGACCGGTAAAGGCCGCGCCTTCTCCGCCGGCGCCGACCTGAAAGAGATGGCCGAGCGGAACGCCAGGACCGCCGAGGTCCAGGCGCAGTTCGACAGGAACGAGATCTCCAACGACGAGCGAAACCGCATCATGACCCAGATCCAAGGTTTTCCCGGCGGACCGTCGCGCATGGGCCTGAGCCCCAAGCCGATCATCGCGGCCATCAACGGCCTGTGTCTGGCCGGCGGCATGGAGCGCTCCATCGACTGCGACATACGCATCGCCTCGACCGAGGCCTACTTCGGCCTCTTCGAGGTCAAGCGGGGCATTATCGCGGGGTACGCCGTCCAGCATCTGGCGCGGGTGATGCCCTTCGGCGAGGTGATGCATCTGCTGATGACCGCCGACACCATGAGCGTTCAGGAGGCCTATCGCTTGGGATTCGTGCACGAGGTGGTAGAGCCAGACCAACTGATGCCACGAGCGATCGAGATGGCCGAGCGGATCGCCGCCAACGCTCCGCTGGCCGTCCAGGCGAGCAAGGCGGTGGCCCACTTCTGGCGCCAGTACGCCATGGGGGAGTCGGAGAAGTTCTCCGACTCGATCTATCGGAACCTGCTCGCCTCGGAGGACGCCAAAGAAGGACCTCGCGCTTTCTCCGAAAAACGCGAGCCGGTCTGGAAGGCCCGCTAGCGCGACGGCTCTTGAGGGCCCTGTGCCAAACGCGCGGCCGCCGCCTCGATGTCCTTGGGCGAATCGATAGACGTCCAGAACTCGTCGGGTTGCTTGGACGCCACGAGCTTGCCCTCCCTCGCCAGGATGGGGAAGACATCGTTCTCGATGCTGCCCTCCTTCGGGAGGTAGGACGCGATGGACGGGGCCAGGCAGTAGACGCCGGCGTTGATCCAGTGGTCCATCAAGCGCGGCTTCTCCAAGAACGAGGTCACTCTCTCCTGGTCGTCGGTGACCACCTCGCCGAAGGGCGAGGGCAGCGGGACCAACGCGATGGCGGCCACAGCGTTTGTCCGGCGCAGCCGGTCGACCAGCATGACCGGGTCGAGGTCGGTGACGACGTCGCCGTTGAGCCCGAAGAACGGCTCGCCGCTCGGGTAGCTCTCCATGGCGTTGCGGAAGGCCCCGGCGGTGCCCAGGGGCCGGTCCTCGACGACGTAGCGGATCGTGACGCCGTGGGTCTCCCCGTCGCCGAAGTAGTCCACGATCGTCTCTTTGAGATGGCCCACGCACAGGACGAGCTCATCGACGCCGTGGCCCCGGAGCCATTCCAACTGCCTCAGCAGGATCGGTTTGCCCGCCACCGGCACCATCGACTTGGCGATGGTATCCGTTAGAGGCCGCAGCCGCTTGCCGAAGCCGCCGGCGAGGATGATGGCCCTCATGCGCTCACTCCGTGTCCACGGGCGAACCGTCTGGCAACTGCGAAGACGAGGCTTCGATCGACGCCGCGACCTAGCCCAGCATGATGTTGCCGGCGTCGACCACCAGCGTCTGCCCGGTCATCTGAGCGCTGTCGTCGGACGCGAGGAATGCGGCGGCTCCCGTGAGGTCCTGGGGGTTCAGGAGGCGGTCCAGGGCCGTGTATTTCATCCAGGCGTCCGGTCCGCCCCGGCCGCCCGTCACACGGAGCGTCGCCTCGGTCAGCGTGACTCCCGGGGCGATGGCGTTCACCCGGATGTTGTACCGCCCCAGGGCCTTGGCCCAGCTCTTGGTCAGGTAGATCACGCCGGACTTGCTCAAGCCGTATCCCGAGGTGGGGACCGTCGGCAGGTCCGGCCCATCGACGCCTCGCGGGCCGATAGGGTACGCGCCGATGGAGGCGATGTTGATGATCGAGCCTGATTTTTGTTGTTTCATATAGGGATAGACCGCCCTGGTTGCGATGATGACGCCGAAGATGTTCACGTCCAGCACTTTCTTCATGTAGTCGATAGTCTGGTCGGTCATGTCGATGTCGTAATACAGGGCGGCGTTGTTCACCAGGATGTCGATCCGCCCGAAGCGCTCCGCGACGGCCTTGGCCGCGTCGGCCATCGCCTGCTCGCTGGTCACGTCGCTCACCACCGCCATCGCCTGTCCGCCGCTTTGGGTGATCTCGCCGGCCACGGCCTGGGCCTGCTCCTCCCGCACGTCGAGCACCGCCACCGATGCGCCTTCTTCAGCATACCGGAGGCAATACTCCCGGCCGATGCCCTGAGCTCCACCGGTGACGATGGCGACTTTGTCTTGCAGACGCATGAGATGCCTCCTGGCGTGACGGCCGACCGGGGGCCGCTGCCGCGGAGCGAGTATACCAGGGCGGTCTGCCGCACGTCATGCTCGCCGCCGCCGTCCCCTCTCAACTCTGACGCCATGGGCCTGATGCCAACGGGATGAAGAGCTCGTTGTGGGTGAGCCCCCACGATTGACGGCCGGCGCCGCGTCCCGGTACACTCCCCAATTGCAGGCCAGTCCTTTCCTCAGATGAAGGACCAGCGCCGCCGCTGAGGGACGTCTCTTTCGGAAGAGAGGTGTGGAGGGCCATGACCACGACCGCAGACTCAACGAATCGTGAGAAGCGACGGTTTCGCGTCGTCGGAACGCGGCCTATCCGTCACGATGGCGTCGACAAGGTGACGGGGCGCGCCAAGTTCGGTATCGATACCCAAGTCGCCGGGCTGCTCTGCGGAGCGATTCTCCGCAGCCCCCACGCCCACGCCCGCATTCGGAAGATCGACGCCAGCAAGGCCGAGGCGCTGCCCGGCGTGAAGGCGGTGATGACCGCTCGGGACCTGCCTGAAAAGCCCGACCAGCATGAGAACTTCTGGGAGGTTCTGGCCAACGTCGACGCGCTGGCGAGGAACATGATGGCTCGCGATAAGGTCCTCTTCAAGGGCCACGCCGTCGCCGCCGTCGCCGCCATCAACCCCCATGTGGCCGACGAGGCTCTGGGCCTCATTGAAATCGAGTACGAGACGCTGCCCCACGTGATCGACGTCCGCGCGGCCATGGAGCCCGGCGCGCCGATTCTTCACGATGACCTGCGGACGCAGGGCGGCGCCCAGGACGCAACGGCCGATGCGCCGACCAACGTAGCGAACCATATCCAGTTCGCCTTGGGCGACGTGGCCAAGGGCTTCAAAGAGGCCGACGCCATCGTGGAGCGGTCGTTCCAGACCAAGTCCGTGCACCAGGGCTATATCGAGCCCAGCAACTCCACGGCGTCGTGGAGCGCCGACGGCTACCTGACGATCTGGAAAAGCACCCAGGCGCCGTTCATCGTGCGGCAGCAAGTCGCGTTGATTCTCAGGATCCCGGTATCCTCCATTCGAATCGTACCGATGGAGATCGGCGGCGGCTTCGGAGGCAAGGTCAACACCGACATCGACCCGATAACCGCCATCCTGTCGAAGAAGACCGGCCAGCCGGTGAAGATCGTCCTCAACCGCAGCGAGGTGTTCGAAGGCACGGGGCCGGCGCCCTGCGCTCACAACACCGTGAAGATCGGAGCGACCAAAGACGGAAAGATCACCGCCGTCGAAGCGACGTTGGTCTATGGCGCCGGCGCGTTCCCCGGCGGGGGCGCAGGCGGCGGCGCCATGACGGCCCTCTCGCCCTACAAGATCGAGAACGTCAAGATCGATGGCTACGACGTGGTCCTCAACACGCCATGGACCGCTGCCTACCGGGCGCCCGGTGTTCCCCAGGCGGCCCACGCGACGGAGCAAGTGATCGACGAGCTCGCTCAGAAGCTCGAGATGGACCCGATGGAGCTCCGTCTCAAGAACGTCACGCGACCGGGCGACCGGCAGGTTACCGGCATCCCTTTCCCCAGCATGGGCATCGCCGAGGTCGAGGAGGCCATGCTGCGTCACCCCCATTACCGCGCGCCGTTGGGCGGACCCAATCGTGGCCGCGGCGCGGCGATGGGCTACTGGGGCAACCATGGCATGCACTCGTCGGCCACCATCGCGGTCAACAGCAACGGCACGATCTCGCTCATCACCGGCTCGGTGGACATCGGGGGGTCTCGGCCCGTCCTGGCGATCCAGGCGGCGGAGGTCCTGGGCATCGACGTCGAGGACATCCGTCCCAGCGTCGGCGATACCGATTCCGTGGGGTACACCAGCGTCACCGGGGGCAGCCGCACCGCCCACGACACCGGGATCGCGGTCATCCAGGCGTCGGAGGAGGTCATCCGCCGCATGCGGGACCGGGCGGCGCTCCTCTGGGAGACGCAGGCCGAAGACGTCGCGTTCCAGGACGGCCTCTTCGTCTCCAAGACAGATTCCGGCGACCGGCTAACGTTCAAGGAGCTGGCGGCCAAGCTGCTGGTCACCGGCGGCCCGGTGAGCGCGTCGGCCTCCGTCGAGCCCAAATCGATCGGGCCCAGCGCTTCGGGCATGATCGTGGACGTGGAGGTCGACCCCGAAACGGGCAAGGTGGATGTCCTTCGCGCCACGATCTTCCAGGACGCGGGGAAGGCGGCGCATCCCAGCTACGTGGAAGGACAGATGCAAGGCGGCGCCACCCAGGGCCTCGGTTGGGGCCTCAACGAGGAGTACTTCTTCGACGAGAGCGGCGCGATGGTCAACAGCAGCTTTCTGGACTACCGCATGCCGATCACGATGGACCTGCCCATGATCGAACCGGTGGTCGTCGAGGTCCCCAGCCCGGGCCACCCCTTTGGCCTTCGCGGCGTCGGTGAATCTTCCATCGTCTCACCCATGGCCGCGGTCTCCAACGCCATCTCCCGGGCCACGGGCGTGCGAATGGAGCATCTGCCCCTGAGCCCGCGGTACATCCTCGAACGGACCGCCCAGGTGGGCGAAAGCGCCGGGTAGCGACGGCGGGGAGGCCAATACCGATGCCGGAGTATCCCTACGTCACCGACGAAGCTCGGGAGGCCATCGGCAAGGAGACGGTGACCGTCAGCGATGCCGTCTCCTTGCGGCATATCAAGGAATACCTGGCGGGCACCGGCGAGTGGGACCCGTTGTACTACGACGAGGAGTACGCCAAGCAAACGCCCTACGGAGGCGTGATCGCCCCGCCGCTGTTTCACGGCGCCATCGTTCGGCGCGTGGTCCCCGAGTCGGACCTGAAGGAGGACGGGCAGTATACCGATATCGCCGTCCGCGGCGTCTTCGGGCGCACCCTGGCCGGCGGCATCTCCACCGAGCTGTTCAATCCTATCCGGGTCGGGGACGTCATCACCCAGCGGACCAAGCTGGTGGACATTCAGGAGAAGCAGGGGCGAAGCGGCAAGCTGGTCTTGTGCTTGCTGGAGGCGACCTGCACCAACCAGCGGGGCGAGCTGGTCGCTATCGACAAGAGCACGCTGATCTTTCGCTAGAAGAATCACCATGAAATCTGACGTTCGTTTCGAAGACGTGGCCGAGGGGCAGGAGATCCCTTCGCTGGTCCGGCGCATGACCAACGTCACCAACTATCTCTACAGCGTGGCGCTGTGGGCGCCCCATCGGATCCACTACGACCGTGAATGGGCGCGCTCGGAAGGCTACGACGACGTCGTCATCATCGCCGGCTTGATGAGCTCCTACCTGTCGCAAATGCTGGTCCGCTGGGCCGGCGACCCCGGCTCGCTGCGTAAGCTGGATCTGACGAACCGCGCCCCGGCCTACGCCGGCGACACCGTGACCTCCAGAGGCGTCGTGCGGAGAAAGTACCGGGACGGCGAAGAAACGTTCGTCGAGTGCGACGTCGAGGTGGAGAATCAGGACGGGACCAAGGTCGTCACCGGCACGGCGGTGGTGAGGCTTCCGTGAGCAAGCTCTCGCGCCGTTCCGACCCGCCGGCCGCCGGTTCACGGCTCGCGGCCCGTTCGATGCGCCGCGCCGGCTCGGACGTTCGTGCTGAAACACTTCCTTGATTGAACGGAGGCCACGATGCCAGATTACAGCCAGTTGAAGCACCTGATCGTCACGGTCGACGACGGGGTCGCCACGGTCACGCTGAACAGGCCGGAGACCCTCAACGCCATGAACCGGGAGCTGCTCCAGAACAGCATTCCCTCGTTGTGGCCCATGCTCCAGAAGGACCGGGACGTCAGGGTGGTGATCCTTACCGGCGCCGGCGATCGAGCCTTCTCGTCGGGACTGGACGTGAAGGAGGCGGCCGGCCCGGCCCCGGTGCAGTACGGCAGGGCACGAAGCGGGAACTTGCAGCTCACGCCGCGGGCCTTCAAGTTCACCAAGCCGTTCATCACGGCGCTCAACGGGCTGTGCGGTGGGGTGGCCTTGGCGTTCGTTTCCGATGCCGACATCGCCATCGCCGCGGACACCGCCTATCTGTTCAACCCCGGCGTCACCATCGGCCAGCTGGCCACGTACGCGCCGCTGACCTGGACCCGCTGGGTGCCGTTCCAGTCGGTCATGCGGATGCTGCTGGTGGGGAACAGAGAGCGGATCACCGCCCAGCAGGCCAAGGAGCTGGGCATGGTCACCGAGGTGGTGCCGGCGGACCGGCTCATGGACCGGGCGCGGGAGATCGCGGCGATGATCGCCTACAACTCGCCGTCCGCGGTGCGTCACGTCAAACGCATCATGTGGGAGGCGCTGGACGTCGGTCTCAACGAGGCGCACGCCAACGGGCAGGCGATCATGCGGGAGTACGCGGGCCACCCCGACCTGCTGGAAGGACCCAAGGCGCTGGTCGAGAAGCGAACGCCCAACTGGGCCGAGATCGACGACTAAACACGAAGAGAGGACCAATGCCGCGCGGGTACAAATTGGTTTCGGCCGATTCTCATGTTAACCCCCTCCCGACGTTCTGGCGAGAGTACCTGCCCAATCGGAACCGGCCGAACGAATCAAGGACATGGCCCTGGATGACGGCGTTCGTGACTGATACTATGATCGCCCTCGTCGAGCATGGTGCGATGCCTGGCTCCAGGTAGTTTGATATGAAGAATTCGCGGTGAATCATGCGACGGAACGTTGAATTTCCAAGCAGGGGATCGCAATGCCGGGGATGGCTTTATGTCCCCGATGCTTCAGTGGTGAAGCAGTCCGCTCCCGCCATCGTGATGGCCCACGGATTCTCAGCGGTGAAAGAGATGTTCCAGTTATCCTCCTACGCAGAACGTTTCGAGAAAGCAGGGTTCGTCACTCTGGTCTTCGACTTCCGGTTTCTCGGCGCCAGTGATGGCAACCCACGCGGGCAGATCATCTCACACGAGCAACAAGAGGATTATCGCAACGCGATTTCGTGGATATCGCTACAGCCTGAGGTTGATGCCGACCGCATCGGTGTGTGGGGAACTTCATACGCTGGCGGGCATGTACTTCATCTAGCAGCGTTCGATCGACGGATTAAAGTGGTTGTCGCTCAGGTGCCAACCATAGATCCGGTGAAGCAAATCGTGCATCGCGGCGGAAAGGATGCTCTGGAGCAGCTTATGGGAATGCTCGTAAAAGATCGGACACAGCGATTTGAGAATGGCACGGTGAACTACGTGAAGATCGTCGGACTCCCGGGCGAGTTGTCGGCGCTGAGCGCCCCTGACGCCTACGAGGCGATGACGAGGAATGCCGTGGGAGCGCCCAACTGGATCAACCAGGTTACATTGGAATCACTGGAAAATTACATAGAGTACGTCCCGACGGCCAGCATCGAACTGATATCACCTACGCCTCTGCTCATGGTGCTAGCTGAGCAAGACTCCCTTATACCAGTGGAGTTGGCTCGCGCGGCGTTCGATCGTGCAGGGGCTCCGAAGGAGCTACAGGTGTATCCCTGTAGACATTTCGACGTTTACGAAACCGAGCCTTGGTTCTCAAAGGCAGTCAGCAGCATGGTGGAGTGGTACACAGAGCATCTCTAACAGGGTGCTGCAAAACTAGCCAGTGGCGTGCCGGCTGAAATATCGTGGGTGCATCTCGCCGAAGGAGGATGCCCATGCGCGGGAAGGCCGAACGCCAGGCGACAATGCTGTCCATCGTGACGCCGTGGAGCTGTACCGCATGGCCCCGTGACGCGCCTTCCCCCGAAGGTTTGCACACCACCTCTTAAATGTCCGCGAGGTAGCAATGCGCCGCGTCGCTTGCCGCAGGATGACTCGCGAGTGGGGTGATGTGGGGTGATCGAGGCTAGGGGCCGGGGAATTTCCAGACGTTGTCTGGCTGTTGAGCGGCGAGCCGCCAGCGCGGGACCTGCTTGCCGTCCTCCGACACTCGCTCGAAGTACATCTCGACCCGGGCGTTGATGCCGACCTGGTCGTCGCCTTCGTCCATCACGCCCTGGAGCCGCACCGGGTTGCCGTCGATGTTGTTCACGTCGTCCAGCTCGATGATCGCCGGGATGTACGGCGCCGCCTCCATGAACGCGGCCGTGATGGGCTGCGCCACGACGATGAACGAGTGGATCACGCCGGCGCCCTTGCTCTCCACCCACCCGGTGTCCTCGATTTCGGCGCAGTTGGCGCATCCGATCACGTTGGGCGGCCACCAATTGTTGCCGCACTTGTTGCAGGACCGCACGAGGAGCTTGCTCTCTTTTGTGGCGTCCCACCACGCCCGGTTATCGTAGTCGGGCTGGAAGTTGAGTTTGGACCAGTCGATTTTCGGGGGCATCGTGACCTCCAGGAATCAGTTGCCGGGGGCGCGACGGCTGAGGACCAGGGAGCTGCTGGTCTGAGGCGTGCCCCACCCGCCGCAGAAGCCGACCTCGTGCTTCTTCGTTTGCCGGCATCCCGCGTCCCGATCGTAGGTGTGGATGCCCTGGGCCCAGCCGGGACAGACATCGTCGGCCCTGCCTCGCAGCTGCCGGGTCATCTCCACCACCATCTGGATGCCGTGGGAATAACCTTCCGATAGATGCGATCCCGACGTATTGACGGGAAGTTCGGCGTCGAGCCGTCCCCGGCCCTCCTCGTACCAGGCCCCCGCCTCGCCTGGCTGCACGAAGCCGTACCCCTCCACCTGGGCCAGGGCCGTGAAGGTGAACGCATCGTAGAAGGACGCCACGTCGACGTCTTTCTGCGTGATGCCGGCCATGCCGAAGACCCGGTCGCGGCCCCAGTAGCTGGCGTGGTGGTAGATCGGCGTGTGGCGCCGGCCCGCGTTGTAGTAGGGACTCTCCGACATGGTGCGCGCCGTGCCGCCGAGGACGAACACCGGAGGGTGGCGCAGATCGTAGGCCCGCTCGCGCCGCACCAGCACCAGCGCCACGGCCACGTCCATCTCCAGGCAG
>JACZVV010000016.1 GCA_022572465.1 Chloroflexota bacterium | reverse complement strand
AAACAGAATTTAGTTTAAGATCGGCATTGCGGCAGTTTCAAGGAGCTCTTTCTGAGAGAATAAGAAAGATAAGAGGGGGTCTGATTGAAGTCTATTCTCTATTGGAATTGGAGTTGGACTTCGCTGAAGAAGATGTACAATTTGCGGATCGCAAGGATGTAGAAATTCGATTGAGCGACGCGTTGAAAAATATATCTGATTTGCTCGCGACCTACAGTCGAGGTAGGATTTTTCGTGAAGGTGCGAAGCTGGCAATAGTCGGCAAGCCAAACGTCGGAAAATCGACTTTGCTTAACAGTCTATTGAAAGCAGACAGAGCGATTGTTACGGCCATTCCCGGAACTACCAGAGATACCCTTGAAGAGCAGCTTGATATACGCGGTGTTCCCTTCCGCATTGTGGATACGGCTGGAATTCGAGAAACAGACGATGCCCTGGAGCGGGAAGGCGTGAAGCGCAGTCTTCGTCAAATTAGGGAAGCAGATATTGTTCTTTTCGTATTTGATTGCTCGGAGCAAATCGATGAATCCGATAAGTGTGTCGTTGAGCAGGCATTCTCCGTCAGGCAGGAAGTCGCCGGAGTCGAGAACGGTATAGTTGCGGTACTTAACAAGATTGATCTTAAAGGGTCTCAGTACTTGGAGATGTCAGACGAGTAATTGGGGACTATCCGGTAGTTGAAATCTCGGCTGAAAGGCAATTAGGATTTAACGGATTAGAAGATATTCTAATTAAGAGTTCCATTGGGAGCGCGACTATTCATCAGTCAGACCCTATCGTCACAAGTGCCAGACACAAGGAGTCTCTAGACAGTGCTTATCGGTCTGTTGAATTGGCTCGAGGGTCGCTAAGGGCGGGTTTGTCATCAGAGTTTGTAGCCCTGGACATGAGAGCCGCCCTTGATGCGTTGGGTGAAATAATCGGAGAGGTCACGAATGAAGATATTCTTGGAAATATTTTCTCGAAGTTCTGCATAGGAAAGTAACATGTTTCACGTGAAACAAATACGACAGCTCGGGTGTTCATGGATACTTCGGCTAACTGCTTAGATAGTTATGATGTCGTTGTTGTCGGCGGTGGGCACGCCGGTACCGAGGCAGCTCTCGCTTCGGCAAGGATGGGAGCAACAACCATGCTTCTGACCATGAATATCTTTACTATCGGTCAGATGTCATGCAACCCGGCGATAGGCGGCTTGGCTAAAGGTCAGCTAGTTAGGGAAATCGACGCGATGGGTGGGGAGATGGGCTTGGCAGCCGACGACGCGGGCAACATGGACCTGGAGCGGCTACGGCAGGCTCTGAGCGACGACGTGGCGGCCCTGATGATCACGCTGCCCAGCACCCTGGGCCTGTTCGACCGCCACATCGTGCAGGTCTGCCGCGACGTGCACCAGGCCGGCGGCCTGGTCTACGGCGACGGCGCGAACCTGAACGCGCTGCTGGGGCAGGTCAAGCTGGGCGACCTGGGCTTCGACGTCGTGCACATGAACCTGCACAAGACGTTCAGCACGCCCCACGGCGGCGGCGGGCCCGGCGCCGGCCCCATCTGCCTTCGGGACCATCTGACGCCCTTCGCGCCGTCGCCGGTCGTGACCAGGCACGGCGACGGGTACGCCCTGGAGTCTCCCGAGCGGAGCATCGGCCGCATCGCCGCCTTCCACGGCAACTTCGGCGTGCTCGTCCGAGCCTATGCCTACATACGCATGCTGGGCGCCGACGGCCTCCGAGCCGTGAGCCGCGACGCCGTGCTTCACGCCAACTACGTCCAGGAGCGGTTACGGGACGTCTACCCCCTCGCCTATGAGCGACGCTGCATGCACGAGGTGGTCTTCTCGGCGGGGCGATTCAAACGCGACGGCGTCCGCGCCCTCGACATCGCCAAGCGGCTGATCGACTACGGGATTCACCCGCCGACGATGTACTTTCCGCTGGTCGTCGACGAGGCGCTGATGATCGAGCCCACGGAGACGGAGACGAAAGAGACGCTGGACGAGTTCGTCGAGGCGATGCGAGCCATCGCCGCCGAGGCTCGCGAGCAGCCGGACCTGCTGACCGGAGCGCCGCACGAGACCTCCGTGGGCCGGCTGGACGAGGCGAGAGCGGCCCGCAAACCCGACCTCCGCTGGCGGCCGGGTGGCTGAGCCACGGCAGTTTTTCCGGCCCCGTGTCGCAGGCTACAGATGTGGCTCGGCCACTGGCCACGCGGGCACGAACGATTACCAGGCTGCTGAAGAAGGGAGTCCAGAGGGGCGAAGCCCCTTTGGCGGGGGTCGAAGGGGGACACCCCCTTCTCTTAATCATCCCCGAAGGGGATACCTTGAACCCCCTGAAGGGAGTTTGGGGGTGTTTTCAGCCACCACGTGGGCCGGAAAAGCCGATGCGGCTCAGCCGCCCCTCCATGCCAACCTCTTTTGCCAGCTCCACCAACCCGTGGTAGTGGCTGGCCGGAAGGGCGAACCGGCCGGCGGCCTTCCGCTGGCGCTTCAGTCGCTGCGACCCCTCGCCGGGGTACATGATCTCCGCCACGCCCGCTTTCGTCGGCGAGGACTTCACCCGCTCGATGTAGGCGTCCACCCGCCCGAGAAATTCTTCGGCGGGCAGGAAAGCGGCGGGGTCAAGCGCCATCAGCAGCGTTCCATACCGGCTGTCCGCGCCGGACCGACCATAGGAGAGCTCCCACGGCGGGCTGGCGTCGGCCAGGACCGCGCTGAGCAGACTGATGACGAAGATCATCGCATAGGCCTTGTGGCTGCCGCCCAGAGGAGCGAGGGTGCCCTTGGCTACCATCACGCCGCGTTGCATCGCGGCGGCGTCCACGAAGGCGGCGGCATCGGTGGTCGGCTCGCCCTGCTCGTCCAGCACCGCGCCCTCGGGCGCCTGCTGGCCCTGGCCCGCCGCCTGGAACACTCCGCTGGCCGACGACTGGGTCATGGACATGTCCACGACGACGGGATCGTGTCGCCCCGCCGGGATTCCAAAGGCGATCGGCCCGTTGCCCAGCAGCGGCTCGCGACCGCCCGTCGGCGCCACGGTGGGGAAGCTCTGCACCATCACCATGCCGATCATGCCCGCCGCGATGGCCTGGTTGACGTACGGCGTGAGAATCCCGCCGGAGGCCCGCGCGCTGACCCATCCGATCCCGTTGCGGCCCGCCTTCTCCACGGCCAAGTCCATCGCGGACCGGCAGACCAACGTCGGCAGAGCTCGCGGGCCGCCGTCGACCAACGCCGTCGCCGGCGTCTCCCGCACGACCTCAACGTTGGGATGCAGATCGATATCGCCGCGTTTCGCTGCCCGGACGGTGCCGGGGAGCCGTCCAAGGCCCCGGGCGTGATCGCCCTGAATGGCCTTGTCGAGATTCACGTCGAGAATGTAGGCGGCGTCTTCAGGCGTCGCACCACCCTGTTGGAGGCCTGCCAGGCAGATATGGCGGACCGCCTCCAGAGACACCGTGACGAACTCCTCGGTGGAGTCCCACCACTGACCGGACGTCCGTTGGCGCAGGTCGGGACTCTCTGGCATCGTTCACCTCCAACGCCGCTCGTCGGCTCGGGCCATTATGGTCGATGCCCTGGGGCCGGGCAAGGGCTCCCTGGAATCGCCCGTTCATTGACTTGGGCGCTGTACCGGCCCGACAATATTCTAGGTATACTTGTCCGGTTCGCGCCCGGGAGGAACGATGCTTCGCGTCGGATTCGTCGGCCTCGGCAAGATGGGCCTGCCCATGTGCCGAAACCTCATCAAGGCCGGTTTTCCGCTGACCGTCCACAACCGGAGCCGGGCGGCCGTCGATCAGCTCGCCTCGGAGGGGGCGACGGCTGCGGGCGACGCAACGGAAGTGGCCCAACATAGCGACATCGTCCTGACCTGTCTGCCCGACCCCGACGCCGTTGAGAAGGTCTACCTGGGACCCCGTGGGATCATGGAGGCGACGCGCCGGGGGCAGGCGCTGGTAGACCACAGCACCGTCGGCCCCAAGACGAGCGTGAGGCTATACGAAACGGCGAAAGCCAAAGGCGCCGGCTTTCTCGACGCCCCGGTCAGTGGCGGACCTTCCGGAGCGGCCTCGGCGACGCTGACCATCATGGCGGGCGGTGACGAGGGGACCTTTCAGCAAGCGTTGCCGCTTTTCAAGGCCCTGGGCCAGAACATCCATCACGTCGGCCCCGCTGGAAGCGGAACGATCGTCAAGCTGGCGAACCAGCTCCTGGTCGCCATTCACACCGTCGCCGTCACCGAAGCGCTGGTCCTGACGGCCAAGGCGGGCGCTGACCCCGCGAAGATGCTGGAAGTCATCGGCAGCAGCTATGGGGCCAGCGCCATGCTCATCCGTCACGGCCCATTGATCATGGAGCGTCGGTTCGAGCCCGGCACGCCCGTCGACCTCATCCTGAAAGACCTTCGCCTGATCGAAGAGCTTGCCGGCCAGTCCGGCGTCCGCTCGCTGATGGGCGCCCTGGCCAAGCAGGCCTTCACCGAGGCATCGTCGATGGGCCTCGGCGCCCAGGACATGGCGGCCCTGATCCAACCGTTGGAGCGCCTCGCGGGGACCGAGATCGGGTCGCCATAGCAACCGGCGACGGTCGGACCGGTGCGCAGATTGGACCTGGTTAAGCTGGCCACGGGACGCCGCAAGGTCTTCTACGGCTGGTACATCGTCGCCGCCTGCGCCACCCTCACCACGTTCCTGGCGACGGTCATCTTCAGCTACTCGATCTACTTCGCGGCGCTTCGCGACGCTTTCGGCTGGAGCAGCACCTCCACCGCCGCGGCCTTCTCGTTCCAGCGGGCCCAAGGGGGCATCGCCCAGCCCCTCGCCGGCTTCCTCGTCGACCGGGTTGGCTCCCGCCGCATGATCTTCGTGGGGATCTGCATCGTCGGCCTTGGCTTCGTTCTCTTCAGCCGCATCAACGACCTGTGGCAGTTCTACGTCGTTATCCTGGTGATCTCGTTGGGCATGAGCATCGGGTTCGCGTCGCCGTTCAACGCCGCCCTGGTCAACTGGTTCCGCAAAGGACGGAGCCGGGCCTTGGGGCTGGTCTGGAGCGGCACGCCGCTGTCGGGCCTACTGTTGCCCATCGTGGCGGTGCTGGTCATCACCCTCGGTTGGCGCGACGCGGCGTTGATATCGGGCATCACGATATGGTGCGTCGGCCTCCCCCTGGCGCTGGTGGTCCGGCACCGGCCCGAGCCCTACGGCTACCTCCCCGACGGCGACGCCCCGCCTGAAGCGGCCGGCCAGGAGCGCGCGTCCGCCGTCCAACGAGCCCAGGCCCAGCCGGCGACGGGGCTCACCGTGCGGCAGGCGATCCGCTCGAGGTCGTACTGGATCCTGTCGCTGGGCCTGGGAGCGGAGGGCGCCGTCACTACCGCCCTGCTGATCCACATGGTGGCTTATCTGAAGGCCTCTGGGTTGAGCATCGGGGCCGCGTCTGCGGTGCTCAGCGCCGTGGCCCTGTCCTACTTCTTGGGAAGACTCCCGTTCGCCGCCGTCGGGGACCGGCTGGACAAGAGGAAGCTCTTGGTCGCCATCTTCGCCTTCGAGGCCGTGGGCTTCGTGGCCTTCGGTTTCGCCGACCACATCTGGACCATCGGCATCTTCGTCGTCGCGGTCGGGCTCGGCCACGGCGCTATCGTGCCCCTGAAGCCCGCGGCCATCGCCGACTACATGGGCACCCGGTCCTTCGCCTCGGTCGCGGGGGTCTTCGACCTGCCGGCCGTGGCCGGAGGGATCGCGGGCCCGGTGATCATGGGGTTGGTCTTCGATTGGCGCGGCGACTACCAGCTCGCGATCTTCGGCTTCGCCGCCCTCATGGCGTTGATGGCGCCGATGACCCTGATGCTGCGTCCCGCCAGATTCGGCGCAGCCCATTCTTCATAGGGGCGCCCGGTGCCGAATCTGGTCGAGCATCTCCGACAGGAGTCGCGAGTCCTCGGACCTCTGAACCGGACGGGTCGCCCCTATCGATGGGCGCTAGCGTCCGCCGATGTCCCGCAGGACGTTGGCCATCTCCAGGGCTGTCATCGCGGCGTCGAAGCCCTTGTTGCCGGCCTTGGACCCGGCTCGCTCCAGCGCTTGAGCGACGTCGTTGGTGGTAAGAATCCCCATGGCCATGGGAACATTGGTCTGCAACGTGACTTGAGCGATGCCGTTGACCGCTCCAGAGGAGACGTACTCGAAGTGCGGCGTTTCGCCACGAATGACGGCTCCCAGGCAGACGATGGCGGCATAGCGCCCCGTCTCGGCCAGCCGCTTCGCGACCAGCGGGATCTCGAACGCGCCGGGGGTCCACACCACGTCGACGTCCCGCTCCTGGACGCCGTGACTGCTCAACGCGTCGCGGGCGCCGTCCAGCAACCTGGCCGTGACCAGCTCGTTGAACCGCGAGACGACGATGGCGAAATGAAGCCCTTCGCCGTTGTAGGCGCCGCGGTATTCGGGACTCATGGACGTCCCCTCGAGATTTGAGATAACGGGTCCCAGCCAGGCATTCTAATCGTCGTTATCCAGGTTCCACTCCGCCAGGGGCGCCACGCCGGGCATGATGTGCCCCAGCTTGTCGCGTTTGGTCTCCAGGTACCGGATGTTGTCGGGCGTGGGCGGGGCGATGATGGGCACGCGGTCAACCACCCGAAGCCCGTAGCCCTCCAGTCCGACGATCTTCTTGGGATTGTTGGTCATGAGACGCATGTCGCGCACGCCCAGGTCGACGAGGATCTGGGCCCCGATGCCGTAGTGCCGCAGGTCGGCGGGGAACCCCAGCGCGAGGTTGGCCTCCACGGTATCCAGGCCGTTGTCCTGGAGCTCGTAGGCCCGCATCTTATTGTGCAGGCCCAGGCCCCGGCCCTCCTGACGAATGTAGACCAGCACGCCCCGGCCGGCCTGGTCGATGGCCCGGAGCGCCATCTGCGCCTGGTCGCCGCAATCGCACCGAAAGCTGCCGAAGACGTCGCCGGTCAGGCACTCGCTATGGACCCGCACGAGCACCGGCTCGTCGCCGGAGAGGTCACCGCGCACCAACGCGATGTGCTGTCCAGGGTCGACCAGGCTCAGGTAAGCGTAGGCCCTGAAGCGCCCGTACTTGGTTGGGAGATTCGTCTCGGCGACCCGCTCGATCAGCCGCTCGTGCTTCCTGCGGTATTCGATGAGCTGAGCGACCGTGACGATCTTGATATCGTGCTCGATGGAGAACTCTTCGAGCTCCGGCAGGCGGGCCATCATCCCGTTCTTGCTCATGATCTCGCAGATGGCCCCGGCGGGGTAAAGGCCCGCGAGGCGAGCCAGGTCCACCATGCCCTCGGTCTGTCCGGCGCGCACCAAAACACCGCCTTCGCGGGAGCGCAGCGGAAACAGATGTCCAGGCCGGGCGACGTCCAGAGGCTTCGTTTCTGGGTCGATCAGCGCGAGGACCGTCGCCGCTCGATCGTAGGCCGATATGCCCGTGGTCGTCCCGCGCTTCGCCTCGACGGATATGGTGAAGGCGGTGCCCAAATTGGAGGTGTTCTCGGCGTCCTGGACCATTATCGGTATCCGCAGATCGTCCAAACGGTCGCCGGTCATGGGCATGCAGATCAGGCCCCGTCCGTAGGTGGCCATAAAGTTGATGGCCTCGGGGGTCACCTTCTCCGCGGCGATAATCAGATCGCCTTCGTTCTCCCGGTCCTCGTCGTCGACCAGGATGATGAACTTGCCTTCACGGAGATCTTGGAGGGCCTCTTCGATGGTGGCGATTGACACTGCTCTGCCTTCGGTCGCTTTCCGCTGCGATGTCAGACCATTATAGCGTAACGCCGCGACTACTCAGGTGACAGCCCTTGCAGCTGCCGCCGGACGTACTTGGCCAGGATGTCCGATTCCAGGTTCACGCGGTCGCCCACCTTCTTGGACCCGAGCACCGTGTTCGCCCGGGTAACCGGGATGAGGGTAACGGTAAACCAATCGGCCCCGCACTCCACCACCGTCAGACTGACGCCATCGACGGCGACGAAACCCTTCTCGACGACGTACGGCATCAGGGTAGCCTGGGCCTGGAACCGCACCATGAGCGCATCGCCGTCGGGATCGATCGCCGTGATGCGCCCCGCTTCGTCGACGTGACCCTGGACCAGATGCCCGCCGACTCGATCGCCGAAAGCCAGGGCCCGCTCGAGGTTCACCGGATCGCCGGGCCCAAGCTCGCCGAGGTTGGTGCGGCGGAGCGTCTCCGGCACCACGTCGACAGCGAACTCGCTGGACTTTTTTCCCGTTACCGTGAGACACGCGCCGTTGACCAGAATGCTGTCGCCAAGCTTCGTGCCTTCGAGGACCACGGTCGCGGTGATGCGCATCTGCGGCGGCGCCATCGCGGCGACTCTGCCTACCTCTTCCACCAGGCCGGTGAACATGGGTCAGCCCTCGACGTAGCCGGTAATCAACGTATCGTCGCCGAGCCGGCGGGTCGACACGTCGCGCAGGCGGATCGCCTGGCTCACCGCCTCGACCCCTCGGCCCTCGACGGGAGTAGGCGCCTCCCGGCCTCCCACGATGACTGGTGCAACGAAGGCCAGCACCTTGTCGACGAGCTTCCCCTCGAACAAGGACGCCAGCAGCTCGCCGCCGCCTTCGACCATAACGCTGGTCACCTCTCGCTGGCCCAGGTGGCGGAGCAGCGCCTCGACGTCCACCAGCCCCCCGGACTCAGCCATCTCGACCACCTCGGCGCCGGCCCTCGTCAGGCTCTCGCGAGCGTCGGGCTCGGCCGCGCCGGTCACCGCGACGAGGGCTGCGCCGGGCCCGCTGAGCAGCCGGGCCGACGCCGCCGTGCGCCCGCGACTGTCCACCACGACACGCAGCGGCTGCCGCGCGCAGGGTTGGCCGCCTGCGCTCCGTGCGGTGAGCTGCGGGTCGTCGCGTCGCACCGTGTTGGCTCCCACCATGACCGCGTCCACGATGCTCCGCATCCGATGGACCACCCGCCTCGATTGCTCGCCGGATATCCAGCGGGAGTCGCCGGTCCTGGTGGCGATCTTTCCATCCAGGCTCACGGCGTACTTGGCGTAGACGAACGGCATGCGGGTGACGATCCACTTGAAAAAGGCCTCGTTGATCCGCCGCGCATCCCCTTCTCGCTCGCCAACGTCGGTGATGACGCCCGCGCCCGCGAGCCGAGACCGGCCCTTGCCGGCGACCGCTGGGTTCGGGTCCAGCGTCGCCATACGGACCTCGGCGACGCCCGCTTCGATGATGGCCTCGGTGCACGGCGGCGTCCGCCCTTGATGGGCGCACGGCTCCAGGGAGACGAACATGGTCGCGCCCCGGGCGCGCTCGCCCGCGCCGGCCAGCGCCACCTTCTCGGCATGAGCCTCGCCTGGAGGCCGGGTCGCGCCTTCGCCGACTACCGCGCCGTCCTTGACGATCACGCAACCGACGGCAGGGTTTGGCGAGGTCGTCCCCAGGACGCCCTTCGCCAGCTCCAGCGCCCGCTCCATGGGGGTCTGAGGGTTGCTACGCATGGGCATCAGGGTCATCCGGCCGGAGGATGGTCCGAGACCGGCCTATACTCCCGATGAATCTTGCTGGCCGTCGGCAACGTCTGCCCCTGGTACTTGCTGCCCAGGACCTCGGAGCCGTAAGGATTGTCCGCCGGCGTGGTGAGCTCGAGGAAGGAGATCTGGCCGATCTTCATCTTGTAATACAGCGTGATGGGCAGGTTGGCGACGTTGCTCAGCTCCAGGGTCAGATGCCCCTTCCAGCCGGGATCGACATAGCCCGCCGTCGAATGAATGAGCAGGCCGATGCGGCCCAACGAGCTCTTGCCCTCCAGCCGCGCCACCAGGTCGTCGGGCAGCTCGATATGCTCCAGCGTACTGCCGAGGACGAACTCGCCGGGGTGAAGCACGAAGGGCTCGTCGGGACCAAACTCCACCAGCTCGGTGAGGCCGCTCATGTCCTGGCGAATGTCGATATGCGGCCGGTGCCAGTTGCGGAAGACGAGGATCTTGCAGTCCAGATGCACGTCGACGCTGGCCGGCTGAACGTCCGACAGGTCGAAGGGCTCGATGCGGATCCTCCCCGCGTCGAGCCGCTCTTTGATGGTGCGGTCGCTGAGGACCACCTTCGCCACTCCCCACTCTCGGCCATGACCGGCGCTTCAAGGCTGGTTGCCTGCGGATTGTAGCAACGGAGCGCCGGTGGTGGCAAGGAGATGCCGGGGCGACGTCATGAGTCGACAGGGAGCGAAGATCAGAGAGACGTAGATTCGCTCTCTTCCACCACGCGGGAAAGAGACCCCAACACTTCTTTCGCATTGAGGATCTCCAGCAGCACCGGTTGCCCGGCTTTGGAGAAGTGGACGATGAACTGCCCTGCCTCTTCGGCGTGGTCGATGGTCCCATCCGATAGCTCGATCAGCAACGCATCGACATCCTTGCTGTACCGCGTCTCACTCATATCAGGCCTTCTTCCCCGGGTAGAACATGAAGATGATCAGTCTGCCATCGAATCCAGCGTGTCATGGCTACGTTAACACGAGCGACTCCCCAAGCGCCCCGCGTAAGCTTCTCCCACGAGGTTTCGAAACCACCGTGGAAGCTCCTTAACGATCACGTTGTGCGCTGCTGGGGGGTTCAGTGCATGGTTTTCATCAACAGGACGGCAATAAACCGAAGGTCCTTCGAGAGTTGCACTGGACACAGGAACCACCAGGTCGGCGGTGTTGGTGACGGTAATAATGGTCGGTCCGCTCCAGTCGGCTTTCGTCACCCGAGAGATCACCGACGGCACGAGGCTACCAGGTTCAAGCTGCGCTGCCAAACCTTCCACTTGCGGGATGTCAGGACAGCCTGGGCGCAGACCCACGGCTAGCCGCAAGAATTCGGCCCTTTGGATGCCATTGACTGGACTGTCGACCGTGATGACTGAATTAGTCCTCACTCGGTAAGAGTCATCCGCCGTAGCTACGAAATACAGGGCAACCGCTCCGCCGAGACTATGGCCCATGATATCGAACGTTGCGGAAGGATACGTCTCGAAAATCTCTTCTAGGTTTTTCGCCACATCGGGAATGTGCCCGAAGGTATCCTCCTCGGAATAAATTGTTTTCCATCCGGCGGAGGAGTAACTGAACTCAATAACCTGGTCGTCTGGATCCCCTTGACGCCTATCTTCTAGATCGAATTCCACCGACAACCACCGTTTCAGACCGGGCATCCATTCACCCGTGAAATAGTCTATCGTAGTCGAGCACATGCCCCCCAAGACGATAAAGCGGCGGTCCGGTGAGGAAGCAACAACGGGTTCGTCCCCCGTTGCGGATTGTATTTCCCTGAGGTAATCGATGGCTGACCACCCTTGGAGACTAACCCTCCACCACTGGTAGTTGTTGGCTGACCGCGGGCCATCCAGTACCTCCATCCAGGTGCCGTCGTAGACTTTGCCTCGCATGTTGCCCGTCTGTATCTCAGGCGTGGTCCGGATGCGGAGTCCTACCGTTTGGGTTCCACGTACTTGAACCGTCAATCCTGGAGCCGGTTGCGGGGAGAACCAATTCGATGCGGCCCAGCCCTCGAGGCGAACCCGCCGCCAGGTGTAACCACCCGCCTGTCGCGTGGCCGCCTCCGCATCGACTATGGTTCCGTCAAAAAGCTTTCCAATGACATTGTCATCCCGAATGGCCGGGGAAGCACGCACACGGAGACCGAGTTGGCCCGTATTGTGCACCTCCAGCGTCTGCTCAACTTGAAAGACCGCATCGGTGACGGCGATTGTAACCGTCGGTGTCGCCACAGGCGCTGCTGTAGAAGAGTCCCGCAACGGCGGTCTTGGTGTACTCGTAGGTGTGGACTCGCCATTCAACAGGGCACACCCCGAGAGAAGCACCGCTCCAAACCCGGCGAGAACGAGCAACAGGGGAGCGCGCCGTCGCAGCCTCATGACATTATCCCAAACATGCGAGCCTGCGCCTGGCCAGAGAGCCAGCACCGCTTGGCCGAAGCTCATAAGGGGACGGGGGATTGGGCTGCTCAAGCCTTCGGTGCGGCAGTCAGAAGGTTATTGACTTCGCGCCTCGCGCCGCTAGTGAAATTGATCGTTGCCTTCGTCTTTTCTCCGGACCTTTTTGCACTTATGACTATTTGGTCGTCTGCAACACCGAAAAAAATAGTCTTCCACCCGCTTGCCCACAAATGCTTCCATCGCCTTCCCGACTTCCATGGGCTTAGCGAGATATTCCGTTCGCGTTTGAGGACAATAGATCCCTCGGATTGTGTCAGAACTAGCCAATCCCAGTCATCGCTGACGATGCCGATTGCCTGGTTGATCAACTCTTCGGGTGTCCAGCTCGTGTTGAGGTGCGCCATAGGCATTTAGTTCTCCCGGAACGCGGGACGCCTTTGCCGCGCATGACCAGAAAGAGTAACGCAACCCATCCTGCCCGTCGACTTTATGCCAATGTTCTAGCCAGTGCCAATACCCTGCCGAGGGTTACCCTCTCGGCGTCAGGGACTTTCTCATGTCAGGTCCTGACACATCACACCCGCGTTTCGGCAGAAAAGATGCCGATTGCCATTCGCCACGGAGCCTCAACGGCCACGAACTTTCGCCTATACCGGCCTGGGCGCCATAGTCAAAAGCGTGTTAACAGCTTTTTTGGCCCCGCTCGTGAAGTTTATTGTGGCTGCCGTCTTATCTTCCGATGAACGGATTGTTATAGCAATTTGTTGGTTCGAAAATCCGATCAAAAGAAATGGGAACAAGAGCAACGCAAAGCCTAAGGTGAATACTAATAGTGTTCCGAACACGAGCAATTTCCAGAAGGCAATGTTTTTCTCCCGCCTTAGCACCAACGATTGGTCGGACTGGGCCTGAACCATCCATTGGGCGTCGTCGCTCACGATCGCAATGGCCTGGGAAAATAACTCCTCTTTAGGCCAACTTGTTTCCAACTGCGCCATCGGCATGGTGTACCTCCGATTCGGTTACATCCATTGCGGATTCCTTAAATCGAGCGCAGTATGCCCGCCCCCGGCATTTTGTCAATACTCGGATTCCGATTCCGTCTTAACCAGGTCGGCAACCGGCGAGATGAGATCACCCGCCCGCCAGCGCCTGGAAGAACGCGGCGCCCTTGTCCAGCGTCTCCTGGTACTCGGCCTCGGGGTCGGAGTCGTAGACGATGCCGCCGCCAACGTGGAACTGGGCCACGCCGTTCTGAAGCACCATCGTTCGGATGGCCACATTCAGGTCCAGGTCGCCGGTCGCGCTGAAGTAGCCGATAGCGCCGGTGTAGACGCCGCGGCGCACCGGTTCCAGCTCGTCGATGATCTCCATCGCCCGAATCTTGGGCGCGCCGGTGATGGAGCCGCCGGGGAAGGTCGCCCGCAGCAGGTCGGTCAACGTCCTGTCCGGCCGCAAACGGGCCCGGACCGTCGACGTGAGGTGATGGACCGTCGCGTAGGATTCCAACGCCATCAGCTCGTCGACGGTGACGGTGCCCGTGACCGCGACGCGGCCCAGGTCGTTGCGCTCCAGGTCCACGATCATGATGTGCTCGGCCTGGTCTTTCGGGCTGGCCCGCAAGGCGGCGGCGAGCCGCCGGTCCTGGTCGTCGTTCAGTCCCCGAGGTCGCGTCCCTTTGATCGGCCTCGTCTCGATCAGATCGCCGTCGCGCCGGAGGAACCGCTCGGGCGACGCGCTGAGGACGGCCAGCGGCCCGAAGCTCAGGAACGCCGCGAACGGCGCCGGGTTGACACAGCGGAGGCGCTGATACAGCGACCAGGCGTCTCCGGACCAAGGGGTGGAGAAACGGTGCGACAGGTTCACCTGATAGATGTCGCCGGCTTCGATGTAGGCCTTGGCCCGCAGCACGGACCGGACGTAGGCCTCCCGGGTGACGTTGCTCACGGGCAGGCGTCCCGGCCCTGGTCGGGACTGGGCCTGCCCGCGGCATGGGCCGGATTCGATCAGGCGCTCCAGATCGTCAAGGCGCGCTTCGGCGCGAGCTGCCCTTCCGGGGCCCGGAGGCTCGGGAAGGCCGGTGCTCACCAGATACGTCTTGCCCTGGAGGTGATCGATGGCGATCGCGGTGTCGTAGAAACCCAGCAACGTCTCAGGCACGCCTCCATCGCCGGGTGGAGGCCTCGACCGCCGCATCGCAGGCTCGAGGCTGCGCCCCAGGTCGTAGCTCAGATAGCCAACGGCGCCACCGCAGAACGGGACCGGCGCGGCGCCGCGGGGCACCCGGTAGCGGCACAAGAGGTCCTGGAGCACGTCGAGCGCGTCGGCGCGGAACTGTCGCGTCCCATCCTTCGAGGCCAACTCCACCGTCGAGCCCCGGCTGCGCATGACCAGGAACGGCTCCGCGCCGAGAAACGAGAACCGGCCGAGGCGTTCGCCGCCCATGCCGCTGTCCAGGAAGAAGGCGTAGGGTTGGCCGGCCAAGCGAGCAAAGTACTGCTCCGCGGGTGATGAGGGCAGCTCCCTGACGATAGGATCACCGATCATCGGCTCCGACCCCTGAACGAACGCGGCGACGCCCCCCACCTGGCCGATGGCGCCGCCTATTCACGGCGGCGGAACAGGTCGTCGGAGTCCTCTTCCGGCGGCTCCGGGCCGCCCGGATCGCGATCATCGTCCAACGCTTCGCCTTCATCCGTCTCAACCGAGGGCTCCGTATCCTCTTCACCGGGCTCGTCGGTGGCGGCGTCCTCTTCGCCCGGCTCGCCAATGGCAGCATCCGCGGCGTCCTCGATATCCTCTGGAGCGATCTCGAAAGTTGACGCCTCGGTGACCTCGCCTTCCACGATCTCGCCCTCCTCGACCTCTTCGTCGTGCTCGTCGTCCAGAACGTCGCCACGGACCACGACGATCTCATCGTCTCTCCGCCTGCCCAACCCCGCGACCGCCCGGCCCAGTGGAGGCCCGGCGATGGACCCGGCAAACGCGACGGCGCCAACGAGGAAAATAATCAGCCCCTGGCCTGCCAGGCCCGACGCGAAGTCGTCCGCCGCCCCCAGGACGACAACCTTGGCGCGCCTCAGGGCCGTCCGCTCCAGCTCCGTCCTATCGAGGTCGGCGATCTCTTCTTCGAACTGCTGGTCGATCTCGTCTTCGCCACTGGTGTTCCACGTCGGTCCCGAGACGATCCAGACCCCAAGACCCACGATGAGCAGAAACACGGCGCCCCAGGCAAGCTTGCTGTAGAGCCTGCGACCGCCCAACAGGCCCACCGCGATGAGCAAGAGCGGAGCGATCACCCACCCCAGGACGCGCCAGCCGAACACCCACTTGAGCGCCGACCTGCCATCCAGAAAATTATCCGCGGCGCCCTCATCCAGCTCATCCAAATCATCGAGAAAGTCCACTTGCGTGTAAACGAACCCGCCGTTGACCCTGTGGCGAGCATCGTTCATGTCCTCCACCCATGAGCTTCGCCGGATGAAGTCCTGCTGTTGGTCGACGGTGAGGCCGCTCCATGGGTCGGCGAAGTCGTTGTCGTACTGAGCCTTCGCCACCTCTTCTTCCAGGTCCGTCTGGGTGACGGTGAAACCCTCGGTCACCCACTCGCGCACGTCGTCGAGCTGGCCCGATTGGGCCGGCCCGAAGGCCGCGCGCAGGTCAGCCTCGCTGAACGTGAACGCGTCGGGCAGCGCCCGGCCAACCAGCCGCGCAACCTCCGCATCGTAGTCGTCGAGATCGGCCTGGCTCTTGAGGTCGTCGACGGTCACGCCGGGGATACGACAGGTGATCCCGTCCCGGACCATGTCGTCGATGTCGAGGCCGCGCAGCTCGTCCGTACGGCAGGGGCGCACCGACGAGTACGCCTCGGCGAGCTTGCGATCCATCAGCCGGCCGATGGCGTCCAAAGCGAAGGGTTTACGCTCCCCAAGGGGCACGACAACCGCGAACGTGTCGCTGCGCCCCGCCATGAAGTCCACCGTGGCGTCGACCAGCTCGTCGATACGCCGTTGAAGCCATTCATCGGTGATCGCGTCCCGCACCACCCGCTGGACGTCTCCGCTGTCCACAACGAGATTGAACGGCACCCTGAAGTCGGCGCCGATCTCCTCCAGCACCAGGGGATCGACGACCTCTTCCAGCACAAAGCCCCGCAGGTCTTTGGTCGCCAGCAACGCTTTGATCTCTTGGGCCACGACGTCGGCCCGGTCGGCGATGCTGATGAGGATGACGAACTCGTCGGTGTCGCCGGCAATGTACGGGATGAGGGCATCGATGCCTCGGTCGACCTGGTCCGAGATCCAATCGGGCGGGGCGATGCGCCGGACCGATTCGACGAGCTCGGCGGTCGTGAACTCGAGTCCAAAGGGGATGGTCGCGTCCCGCAGAGCGTCGTCGATGACGTCGGTGATGGGGTCGTCGTACAGGACCTGGGTCAGCTGCCCGGCTCGAAGCACTCGCTTGATGCTCGACCCACCCGCCCTGATGCGGTCGTCGATGGGCAGGGTGATGGCGAACTCGCGCTCCTTGCCCACAACGTACGGAACGATCTCCCTGAGGACTCGCTCGGTCTGCTCTTGCAGCCACTCGGGAGGAAACGTCCCCCGGATAGCATCGACGATGTCGCGGTCGAGCCTTGCGAAGTCGACGACGGGGTCGTCGACCTCCTCCCGGACCTCCTGGACCGCCAGCTCCGCCAGATCGTCATAGATAAAGTTGTAGAGATCGCCTTCGGCCAGGTGCTCTATATAGAAATCCGCGTTGGCGACGGTGTCGTCGAGCCGCCAGATAACCAGCGTGGCGACGGTCACGACGATGAACACGCACCCGAGGAGGACGGCCAGCATACGCCGCAGGATGATCACGTGGGGCTCCCAGCGGCGGGAGTGGGACGGTCAACCGGCGTCGGGCGGGAAGCGCCGATCGACGGAGAGCGCAATGTTGGCACAGGCTATCCTGTCGCCTCGCGCCCGGCGGTAACCTTGACAACCGCGTTGCGAGTGCGGGCGCCGCCATTGTCGGCACCGCCGTCTCCGCCGTCAAGCGCGCGGGGCCATCGCCCGCGCCGCGCTCAGCCTTGCTTCCGCCAACCAGTCGGCAGCGGCGGCGGTGGTGAGCCTTTCGTTCTTGGCAATCGCGATGACCTGCGCCATGGTGTCGTGGATCTTGGCCACCCGCGCCATGGCGATCTCCGGCTCGTACGTGGCCAGCTCGAAGGAGAGGTTGATGATCCCACCGGCGTTGATGGCGTAGTCCGGCGCATAGAGGATGCCCGCGGCCTCAAGGCGATCAGCGTCCGCTCGCTCCGCTAGCTGATTATTGGCCGAACCGGCCACAATGCGACATCGGAGCCGGGGGATGGTCGAATCGTTGAGGACGCCGCCCAGGGCGCAGGGCGCGAAGATGTCGCCCTCGACGTCGAAGATCTCGTCGGGAGCGACGATGCGGGCGTGGAACTCCTCGGCCGCCCTATCCCGGGCCCGCGAGGCGATCTCGGCGACGACGAGTTCGGCCCCCTCGTCCTTGAGGCGGCGCGCCAGGTTGGAGGCCACCTTGCCAAAGCCCTGTATGACCACCGTCCGGCCGCTCAGAGACGGATCGCCGAACGCGTCGTCGGCACAGGCGTGCATCGCCTGGAGGACTCCGTAGGCCGTGGCCGGCGCCGAGTCGCCGCTGCCGCCGGACTCGCGAGGCCGGCCGAGCATCCAGCGAGTCTCCTGCATGATGATCTCCAGGTCCTGGGGCGTGGTGCCCACGTCGGAGGCGGTAATGTACCTGCCGCCCAAGGAGTCCACCGCTCGCCCGTAAGCCCGGAGCAGGGCCTCGGTCTTATCTCGGGCCGGGTCTCCGATGATCACGGCCTTGCCGCCGCCCAGGTCCAGACCGGCCAGCGCCGCCTTGTAGGTCATCGCCTTCGAAAGCCGCAGGGCGTCGGTCAGGGCCTCAGCCTCAGTGGCGTAAGGCCACATGCGCGTCCCCCCCAAGGCCGGACCGAGCGTCGTGTCGTGAATGGCGATGACGCATCGCAGCCCGACGCTGGGATCGGAGAAGAATGCGACCGCCTCGTGACCCTCGGCGGCCATGGTACGAAACAGGGCCATACCGACCTCCACATCCATCATACCGCGGGAGCTCGAGCGCTCGGCGCGCCAACGTGAGCCGGAGTCGCCTGGACGCTCCAGCCGTCCACCGGCCGAAACCCTTGGCAGCATCAGGCCTTGGCCTTTTCCCCGTCCCTGCTCTTGAGCTCCACGTGGATCGTCTTGACCTCGGCGACCTCGGTCCTGGGAATGGTGATGGTCACCATGCCGCTGAAAGAGTCACTTCGCGTAAGCTTCATCATGGCTTCCAACTCCTCTCCCCCCGGTTGTTCCGGGGCCTCATGTCGCTCCGTGATGACTCAACAATCGCACACTGAATGATATGATTCGTATCAATATAGATTGTTATGATGTCATCAATAGTCATGAATGATAACCCTTTAGGTTGGTTGACACCCAAAGAGTCATGACGTATACTGAACAAGAACGTGATGGAGCGTTCAACGGCGATGGCCAAGAAGAGTTACTACGCTATCCTCGGTGTCTCCAGGTCGGCTTCCGACAAGGAAATCAAGAAGGCATTTCGCCAACTGGCGCGCAAGCACCATCCCGACGTGAATCCGGGGGATGAGAACGCCGAGGCCAAGTTCAAAGAGATCAACGAGGCCTACCAGGCTCTCTCGGACCCGGAGACGCGGAAGAAGTACGACCGGTACGGCGAGAACTGGAAGCAGGCCGATCAGTTTGCCCAAGCCGGCGCCGCTGGGAGCGGCCCCTTCACCTGGCGCTGGGAACGTGGCGGGGGGCCTGGCGGCGTCAGAGTCGAGACTACGTTCCAGGGCGACGACCCCTTCGGCGGAATCTTCGACCCGTTTTTCGGAGCGGGCCACGGCCCGAGGGGCGCACAGCGCCAGATTCGAGGCCGCAACTACGAGCAGCCCATCGAGGTTACCCTGGAAGAGGCCTCGCGAGGGACCACGCGGGTGCTACGCCTGAACAACGAGTCGGGCTCGTCGCGTCGCCTGGAGGTCAAGATTCCCCCCGGGGTGAAGACCGGGTCGCGCGTACGCATAGCCGGAGAGGGCGGACCCGGAATCGGCGGTGGGCCCAAAGGCGACCTGTTCCTCGTGATCACTGAGTTGCCCCACGAACATTTCCAACGCAAGGGCGACGACCTTCATACCGAGGTCACGGTGCCTCTTGCGGACGCCATGCTCGGAGGCGAAGTCGCCGTGCCGACCCTGAGCGGGAAGAGAACGGTGCTCAAAGTGCCGCCGGAGACCCAGAACGGCAAGGTCTTCCGCTTGGCCAACAAGGGGCCCGCTCGGCTCAATGGAAAAGCCAACGGCCACTTGTATGTCAAGATGCGGGTGGAACTGCCCCAGAAGCTGTCGCCGGAAGAGCGCAAGCTTTTCGAGGACCTCAAAGAGCTCCGGACCTAGCGGGGGCCAAACTATGGTCGGTTACCTCGAACACGATGAGCCCTGTTTCGCCATCAGCGTAGCGGCGAGGATCGTCGGGCTTCACGCCCAGACCCTCCGGTACTACGAGAAGGCCGGGCTGATTCAGCCGTCCAGGTCGAAAGGGCGGAACCGCCTCTACTCGCAGGCCGACGTCGAGCGGCTCCGCCAGATCCGCCGTTTGACCGACGACCTGGGGCTGAATCTGGCTGGCGTCGAGATCATCATTCGCATGACCGACCGCATCGCCGAGATGGACCAAGAGATGGAAGCGATGCGCCGGCGTCTGGAAGCGGCGAACCTCCGGCTCCCAAACCGCAGGAGCCGCAGCCCGGTGCTGGTCGATGGACAGCCAAACGAGAACAAAAATGGCTGAAGGTGAGAAATGCTGAACCCAGACCGATATACCGAGCAAGCGCAGGAGGTCATCGCTGATTCCCAACGCTTGCTCCAGGAATACCAACATTCCCAGTGGGACGTAGAGCATGTCTTCCTTGCGCTGGCGCGGCAGCAGGGCGGCTTGACGGAGGAAGTCTTCAAACGGCTGGGGTTGGACACCGCCTTGCTCATCAGCCGGCTCGAGACAGCTCTGTCCAACAGCCCTCGAGTGGCCCAACCGGCGACGCAATTTTACGCCACCCCGAGGGTCACCCGCCTCCTGGACAACGCCGATTCCGAGTCGAAGCGGTTCAAGGACGAGTTCATCGGTTCGGAGCATCTCCTGATCGCGGTAGCCATGGAGCGTGACGGCGACGCCCCCAACATCCTGAAAGACTTCGGGATCGACCAGGAGCGAGTCTACCGGGCGCTGCACGAGATCCGTGGGTCGCACCGGGTCACCGATCCCCGCGCCGAGAGCAGGTACCAGGCCCTGGAGAAGTACAGCCTCGATCTGACCGAGCTGGCGCGAGAGGGCAAACTGGACCCCGTCATCGGCCGGGACGTCGAGATCCGCCGCGTCGTCCAGATCCTGACCCGGCGCACGAAGAACAATCCGGTCATCATCGGCGACGCCGGCGTGGGCAAGACGGCGATCGTCGAAGGGCTGGCCCAGCGCATCGCCAGCGACGACGTCCCCGACTCGCTGAAGGGCCGGCGCGTCTTGAGCCTGGACATGGGCGCCCTCGTCGCCGGCAGCAAGTTCCGGGGTGAGTTCGAGGAGCGCCTCAAGGCCGTCATGGACGAGATTAAAGCGGCCCAAGGGGAAATCGTCCTGTTCATCGACGAGATCCACACCGTCGTGGGCGCCGGCGGGGCCGAGGGCGCCATCGACGCCAGCAACCTCCTGAAGCCGGCCCTGGCCCGCGGCGAGCTGCAATGCGTGGGCGCCACCACCCTGGACGAGTTCCGCAAGCACATCGAGCGCGACGCCGCCCTGGCCCGCCGGTTCTCGCCGGTCTACATCGATGAGCCGTCGGTCGAAGAGACCATCGAGATCCTTCGCGGGGTCCGGCCGCGATACGAGTCCCACCACAAGGTGGTCATCGAGGACGAAGCCTTGACCTCCGCGGCGCGGCTCTCCAGCCGCTACATCACCGAGCGCTTCCTGCCGGACAAAGCCATCGACCTGATCGATGAGGCCGCAAGCAAGGTGCGTATCGACGCGCAAAGCGCCCCCGAAGAAGTCAAGAAGCTGGAGGAGGCGGTGCAGCGCCTTTCCGACGAGGAAGACGCCGCCTCCCAGCGGGGAGACTACGAGCGCGCAGCGACCATCAAGAGCGAGCGGCTGCGGATCGAGGAGCAGTACAACCAGGCCAAAGACCAGTGGCTCCAGGAAGCCAGGATCGAGACGAGCGTCACTGAGGACACCGTCGCGGAGCTCATTGCGTCGTGGACGGGCATCCCGGTCTCGCGGCTCCTGGAAGGCGAGGCGGCGAAGCTCCTCCACATGGAAGAGCGGCTCCACCAACGCCTGATCGGACAGGACCAGGCCGTCGTGGCCGTCTCCGACGCCCTGCGGCGCGCCAGGTCCGGCCTGAGCGACCCCAAGCGGCCCATCGGCAGCTTCGTCTTTCTTGGGCCCACCGGCGTCGGCAAGACCGAGCTGGCGCGGGCCCTGGCCGAGTTCATGTTCGACCACGAGGAAGCGATGGTCCGGCTGGACATGTCCGAATACATGGAGAAGCACACCGTCTCTCGGCTCATCGGCGCCCCGCCGGGCTACGTCGGCTACGACGAGGGCGGCCAGCTGACCGAAGCGGTCCGCCGCCGGCCCTTCCGCGTCATTCTGTTGGACGAGATCGAGAAGGCGCACCCCGACGTGTTCAACATCCTCCTTCAAATTCTGGAGGATGGGCGCCTGACCGATGGCCATGGCCGCACGGTGGACTTTCGCAACACCATCATCATCATGACCAGCAACCTGGGCACCGGCGAGTTCCAGAAACACGGCTTCGGTTTCCAACACGGCGACGATTCCACCGAGGCGGACAAGACGCGCCTGCGCAAATCGGTCGAGGACGCGGTCAAGAAAGCCTTTCGGCCCGAGCTGCTGAACCGGATCGACGAGATCATCGTGTTCGACCCGCTGACCAAGGAGCAGATCTACCTGATCGTCGACCTGCTGATGAACGAGGTCCAGCGACGGCTGGAGGACCGGAAGGTCACGGTGGAGATGTCGGAGCCGGCCAAGGACTGGATCGTCGAGCAGGGTTTCGACAAAGTTTTCGGCGCCCGGCCCCTGAGACGGGCCATCCAGCGGCACGTGGAGAACCCGCTGGCCAAGCGGATCCTCGCCGGCGACTTCAGCGAGGGCGCCCACGTCGTCGTGGGGTTGGACGACGGCGCGTTGACCTTCACCTCCGCCGGAGAGCGCGTCGCCGCGACGAGCCAAAGGTAAGACGGACCAGACCGCCTTGGAGCTGCCCGACGACCGCTACATCCATATCGACGGCCACCGAGTCCGGTATTGGGACGAGGGCTCCGGGCCGCCGCTGCTGCTCATCCACGGCCTGGGCAACTCCACGCTGGTCTGGCACCGGGCGATGGCCGGCCTGGCGCGGCGCTTCAGAGTCTTGGCCCTCGACTTGCCGGGCCACGGTTACTCAGACATGCCGCTTGTCCATTTCCGCGTGCCCGAGGCCGCTCGTTTCGTCGCTCGGTTCGCCGAGGCCGTGGGCGCCGGAACGTTTCACGTCGCCGGAAACTCCATGGGCGGGATTATCGCCATCGAGCTGGGCCTGGAGTACAACGACCGGGTGACCGGAGTCGTGCTGGTCGACAGCGCGGGCTTGGGCCGGAAGATCGCGTGGATCCTGCGCATCATTTCGTTGCCTGTTCTCGGGGAGTTCCTGGAGAGGCCCAGCCCAGGCCGCGTCAGGCAGATTCTCAAGGCGATCCTGTATGATCCCGAATTGATCAGCGATGCGTTGGTCGAGGAGATGTTCCAGCAGCGCAACCGGCCCGGGGCCGCCAGGTGGCTGCTATGGTTTCTGCGGACCGGCGTCAACGTCGCCGGTCAACGGCAGGCCGTTCAGCGCCAGCGCCGCCTTGGAGAGTTCGCGGCGCCTCTGCTGGTATTGTGGGGCAAACAGGACCGTATCGTGCCGGTGGCCCACGCCCACGCGGCCGTCGCCCGCAAGCCCGACGCCCGGCTCCATGTGTTCGACCGCTGCGGCCATTGGCCCCAGATGGAGCACCCCGAGGATTTCGTCCGCATCGTGACCGACTTTCTCGCCGGCGCGGAGACGCCCGCGGCCCTCACGCCCGAGCCTGGCGACAGCCAGGCGCCGTCCCTCAAGTCCCGATGAGCGCGGGACAGCAACCCCCAGACTCGTTCGCCGCCTCGGCCCTCAAGGTCAGCACTCGGCACATCCGATGGCTCATTCTCGCGTTGGTCGTGGCCATCGTTCTGATGGCCTTCTTACTTCGCAGTGAGTTCACCGATATCGAAGAAACCGTCCGCACGCTGGGCTACCCCGCAATTTTCCTTGCTTCCCTCATCGGCGCCGCCGGAATGGTCGTACCGCTGCCCAGCACCGCAGCCATCTTTTTCGGCGGGGCCATCCTCACACCGGTGTACGTCGGCCTCATATCCGGAGTCGGCGAGGCCATCGGCGAGATCACCGGCTACGCCTTGGGCTACAGCGGCCATGCCGTCGTCGAGAAAAACCGGGTCTACGTCCGTGTCGAGCGTTGGGTGCGCCGGTACGGTTGGACTATCATCTTCCTGGCCGCGCTGATCCCCAATCCGCTGTTCGACGTGCTGGGCATCGTCGCCGGCGCGCTGCGGTATCCCCTGAGACGATTCCTTCTGGTCGTCTGGGCCGGCAAGACCGTCAAGAACCTGGGAATCGCCTACGCCGGCATGCTGGGCGCCGATTGGTTGATCAGTTGGACCGGCGTGACGATCGGCAGCTGACCGGCGGCGGAGCCGCAGCAACTTTGAGCCGGAAATGCTGACGTGGCTCAGCCGCCCGATGTGGCTCAGCCGCCGTGGGCCGGAAATGCCGATGCGGCTCAGCCACGGTGGGCCGGAAATGCTGATGCGGCTCAGCCGTCGTATACCTCGTATAGATGCATTGGACGATACCGGAGGCGCCGGTATGGCAGGGTGGCGCATGATGAGACCGATCAGGCCGGTCCGTCTGCTGGGAGACGTTTTCCGAAGACGCATCACCCGGGCGATCAGCGGCGTGCCGCTCAGCACGGTTGTGGCCGGATGCATCGGCGTCTTCATCGGCCTGGTCGCCGCGGCCCTCATCGCCGTCCCCCTCTCCTTCCTCCCAGACCCGGCCGGCGCCTGGCTCCCTCTGGCGATGCTGGTCGTCTCGCTTGTCGGCAGCATCGCCGTGGCGTTGGTGCGAGAGCAAGAGCTGCTGCGCCTGCTCCGGCTCATGCCCGACGGTGAACGTTCGGCCTCGCCCGCGTCCGGCGGAGGGTGCAACTCGATCCTTCTGGATACCAGCGCCATCATCGACGGGCGCATCGCCGACGTGAACCGGACGGGATTTATTCACCACACCTTGATCGTCCCCAGATTCGTTCTGGATGAGCTGCGGCACATCGCCGACTCGCCGGAGGCGATGAAGCGGACCCGAGGCCGACGCGGCCTCGACGTGCTCACGCGCATGCAACGGGAATCGGGCAACCCCATCGAGATCGTCGACTCCCGCACCGGCGACGTTGACGTCGACGGCGAGCTGATCGAGCTGGCCCGGCGCATGCCGGCCTCGATCCTCACGACGGACTTCAACCTGAATCGCGTGGCGGCGATTCAGGGCGTCAAGGTGCTCAACATCAACGATCTGGCCAACGCCCTTCGGCCGGTGCTGGTGCCCGGCGAAGCCATGTACATCAGAATCGTGCAGGACGGCAAAGAGGCCGGGCAGGGACTGGGCTTTCTCGACGATGGTACGATGGTGGTGGTCGAGGGAGGACGTCCCTTCATCGGGTCCGACACCGAGGTGACGGTGACGCGAGTCCTCCAGACCAGTGCAGGACGAATTATCTTCGCGCAGCTCAAGGCCACCGACTAGATGCCGCCACCCAACCGCCCCGACCCGGCCGGCGACGCCCGCGTGGGGGTCGTCATCGCCGCCGCCGGCGAGAGCCGCCGAATGGGCGGCGTGGACAAGCTGTTCACCCCGGTCCTCGGCAAGCCCCTCCTCGCTCACGCGGTCGACGCCTTCCAGTCGTCGCCCCATGTCGACGCCATCGTCCTCGTCATGCGCGACGAGCTGCGCGGCCAAGGCGAGTCCCTCGTCGGAGAACGCGGGTGGGACAAGGTGATCGAGGTGGTCTCGGGCGGGCAACGGCGGCAAGACTCGGTGCAACGGGGGTTGGCGGCCCTGGGCCGGTACGCCTGGGGCCGGTACGCCTGGGGCCGGTACGATGATTGGGTGATGGTGCACGATGGCGCCCGGCCCTGCGTCACCCAGGATGTCATCGCGCGGGGCCTGGAAGCCGCCCGAGAGACCGGTGGCGCCATAGCCGCCGTTCCCGCCAAGGACACCATCAAGGCCGTCGACCGGGACCGGCTCGTGACCGACACGCCCCCGAGGGAGCATCTGTGGCAGGTGCAGACGCCCCAGGTGTTTCGCTACGATATAATCCAGGCGGCATACGCCGCCGGCGGGAACGACGCCACCGACGACGCCTCGCTGGTGGAGCGCGCCGGTCATCGAGTCAAAGTGTTCATGGGCGCCTACGAGAATATCAAGGTGACGACGCCGGAAGACCTGCCCCTGGCCGAGCTCTTTCTCCGCCGCCGGGCGAAGGAGTAGCCGTGCTGCGAATCGGCATCGGCTACGACGTCCACCCGCTGGTGGAGGGCCGGCGCCTGGTCATCGCCGGCGTGGAGATCCCCTTCGAGCGTGGCCTGGCGGGCCACAGCGACGCCGACGTCGCCGCTCACGCCATCGTCGACGCCCTCCTGGGCGCGGCGGCGTTGGGCGACATCGGCGCCCATTTCCCTCCGGGCGACCCCAGCCACCGGGACGCCTCCAGCCTCGGTTTCCTCGAAGCCGTCGCCGAGCTTTTGGCCGAGCGGCAATGGCGGGTGGGTAACATCGATGCTACAATAATCGCCCAGAAACCTCGCCTCGCTCCCTTCGTCCTCCAGATGCGGCAGAACGTCAGCCAAGCCCTCGGCGTCGACCTCGACAGAGTGAGCATCAAGGCCACCACCACCGACCGCCTGGGTTTCGAAGGCCAGGGTCAAGGGATCGCTGCACACGCCGTCGCCCTCATCGAGAACGACTCCCCATGAAGATCTACAACACGCTGTCGGGCCGGAAAGAAGAGTTCGCTCCCGCCGACGGCAAGACGGTCAAGATGTACGTCTGCGGCGTCACGCCCTACGCTCCGGCCCACGTAGGCCACGCCATGAGCTACACCTTCTTCGATGCCGTCCGCCGCTACCTGGAGTTCCTGGGCTACTCAGTCGTCCACGTCCAGAACTTCACCGACATCGACGACAAGATCATCGAGCGAGCGGCCCGCGCCGAGGTCGACCCCGCGAAGCTGGCGGAGCGATATATCGCCGAGTTCTACGATGAGATGGACAGCCTCAACATCCGCCGGGCCAGCCTCTATCCTCGGGCCACCGAGGAGTTGCCCACGATCGTCGACATGATCCAAGGGCTGATCGACAAGGGCTACGCCTACCCGGCCAACGGCGACGTCTACTTCCGCGTTCGCAAAAAGGACGGCTACGGCAGTCTGGCCCGGCGCACGCTGGAGGGCATGTTGGCCGGTGCGCGCATCGAGCCCAGCAGCCATAAAGAGCACCCCATGGACTTCGCGCTGTGGAAAGGCGCCAAGAAAGGTGAGCCGGAATGGCCAAGCCCCTGGGGGCCGGGCCGGCCCGGCTGGCACATCGAATGCAGCGCCATGTGCCACCACCACCTGGGCGAGACCATCGACATCCACGGCGGCGGGCAAGACCTGATCTTTCCCCACCACGAGAACGAGATCGCTCAGTCGGAGAGCTACACCGGCGCCAAGCCCTTCGTCCGGTTCTGGATGCACAATGGCCTGGTGCAGCTGGGCGAGGAGAAGATGAGCAAGTCGCTGGGCATCCTCGTCACCGTGAAGGACGCCCTTCAAAAATTCAGCCCAGACGCCCTGCGCCTCTTTTTCCTGAGCTCCTACTACCGGAGCCCGCTGAAATTCAGCGAGGAGTCGGTGGAGGCTGCCGAGCGCGGGGCGCAACGCCTCCGTTCGGCGGCGAGCATCGAGGGCCAGGGCACGGGCCCCGATCTCGATAGCGATCCATACCGCCGGCGGTTTGTCGAAGCGATGGACGACGACTTCAACACGCCCCAGGCCATCGCCGCCCTCTTCGATCTGGCGCGACAGGTCAACCGTGCGTTCGACGAGGGCCGCCGATTCGACGAGGCCCAGTCCACACTCCGGGAGCTGGCCGAGGTCCTGGGGCTCACCCTCCGCGGTCTCGAGTCCGGGACCCAGGCGGATATCGCCCCCTTCGTCGATCTTCTGGTCGAAATGCGAGGGGAGCTCCGCAAGGCCAAGCAGTTCGAGCTAGCCGACTCCATCCGCGCCCGCCTCCAGGCGCTCGGCGTGACCGTCGAAGACACCGCCCAGGGAGGCCGCTGGCGGAAAGGCTGACCCGGCCCCGGCACGTCACGCTCGCGTCATCAAAGACGCCGGATGTGGGGAGCGGTCGCGATGACCCACAACGTGATGACGATCATCAGCACGCCCAGGATGACGAATATCGCCTGGACGCCGATCACCTCCGCGATTGCGCCGGCAAGCAGTCCGCCCATGGGCTGAAACCCAAACGTCAGGAAGTATAGCGCCATCACCCGCCCCCGGTACTCGTCTTCGACCGCCGTGTGCATCAAGATCTGGCTCAAGGCCATGGTGACCGCGCTGGCCATTCCGAGGCCCGCGAGGATCGGGACAGCGGTGGCGAAGTAGCCGAGCCAGCCAAGCCCCACGATCAGCACGCCGGTAACGAGCACGGAGTAAACCAGAACCCGGCCCTTGCCCTCGAAGTCGCCGAAGCCGGTGACGGCCACGGCCCCGATCAGGGCGCCCACGCCGCTCAGGGCCATGATCAGTCCGAACCCGCCTCCGCCGAGACCCAGCACGTCGCCCGCGTACGCCGGCATGAACTGCATGTAGGACATGCCGAAGACCGAGAAGACCACCGCGACCAGCAGCAGCGAGGAGATGTTCCGATCGCGCCGAGCGTACTGAAAGCCGTCGCGAAGGCTCTCGAGGAACGGCGTCCGGCCCGAGGGCGACTGGACGTCACGGCGCTCGATGAAGATCACCAGCAACGTCGCCCACGCGAAGCCCCCTGCCTGGAGAAAGAACGCGCCCTCCACGCCGACGGTGCCCAGCAAGACGCCGCCGACCGCCGGGCCGACCACCCGCATGGAGTTCATCGACACGGCGTTGAGCGCCACGGCGCTGGTGAGGTCCCGCCGGCCAACCAGATCGTGGACGATGGCTTGGCGCGATGGGGTGTTGAGCGCGAAGAACGCCGAGATGCCAAAGCTGAGGATGTAGACGTGCCAGATCCGCACCACGTCGGTCGTCACCATTATGGCCAAGACCAGCACCCCGGCCACCGTGGCCGTCTGGGTGACGAGCATCACCATTCGCCGATCGAACCGATCGGCGATCGTCCCGCCGACCGGGGCCAGCAGCAGCATGGCCAGGCCGTTGAAGAAGAAAACGAGTCCGAGCTGAAACGGCGACTCGGTCAGCTCGTACACGAGCCAGCCCATGCCCAGCTGCTGAGACCACATCGCAAGCTGGCTGCCGAGAGTCCCCGCCAGCAGCAGGCGAAAGTCCCGATGGGCGAGCGCTCGTAGCGCGCCGCCTCGCGAGGAGGCCCCAACGTCCGATTGAGCGTTCGTGGGTCGTCGTGCGTCGTTCGCCAACACCTGGCCTGCTACAACGTAATGCGTTCGGCTAGCCGCAGCCTCGCCAAGGATACGCTGTGGCAACGTCGCCCTGTCAACTTGAGCGACTCCGGGCCGGACGCCGCCTGCCGTCGCCTTCCGATTAGTACGAATGACCCATTCGAGCTAACCCAATGATCACCCCAACGTTCATCCTAATGGGGGATTTACCGAAGCCGGCTAAGGGTGATGATGAACAACGACCGGGCGAAATGCCCGGCATGAGGTTTCAGGAGCAGACCGATGATGTGGCAGAAAAGCTGTAGCCGATGCCAGGGAGACCTGTTCGACGCCGAAGACCGATTCGGTCGATACATCGCTTGCGCCCAGTGCGGCCATGAGCTGCCGCCGGCCGAGGAGCAGGCGGTTCTGGCCCAAGCGTCCCGCGCAGCCGCGACGACGCCGCAGGCCAAACGACGGCTCGTGACCGCCGGCCGTTAGGCCCGCCGACGTATCGTCACGCGACGTTCGGCGTCCCACGGCGTTCCAATCGCGGCTCTCCGGCCGGGTTCCACGGCCGCCCGCTTCAGTTGACGGTCGCCCCTCTCCATGTCACAATGACAGCCGAAAGAGGAGGACCGTACTGTGACTCTCATCAGCTTCGACATAGACGGTACCATGGTGTTTGGCTCCCCCCCTGGCACGATCACCCTCGACGCCGTCCGGCGGGCCAAGAAGCTCGGCTGCATCGTCGGCAGCGCGTCGGACCGGCCGATCAGCAACCAGATTCAGCTCTGGGCGGAACACGACGTCGAGGTCGATTTCGTCAGCCTGAAGCACCGGCTGGACGAGATCAAGGACCGCTTCGACGCGACGCGCCACGTCCATATCGGCGACACGGAGATGGACAAGTACTTCGCCGCCCAGGCGGGGTTCGACTTCTACTTCGTCCACGAGTTGCCGGACGAGATCATCGAGGGTTGGCCAGCGGCTGAGCCGCGGCAACTTTAGACCGACAGATGTGGCTCAGCCACCCGGTGTCGCTCAGCGGCGGCTGAGCCGCAGCAACTTTAGGCCGGAAAAGCCGATGTGGCTCAGCCACCCGGTGTCGCTCAGCCGCAGCAACGTCGAGCCAGAAAAGCCGATGTCGCTCAGCGACCCGATGTGGCTCAGCCACCTCAGCCACCTCAGCGACCTTAGCCACAAGGCGTGATCACTACCTCGTCACCCCGACTCACGCCCAGCGTTCGGGCAGCGTTGCCGTTCTTTACCGCCACCTCCAGATACCCGGCGCTGCCCCACAGCGCCAGGACGCCCTCCCCGTCGCCGTAGCTCCGGCTCAGGCCGGCAATGCGCCGGCCGCCGACCTCGACCTCACAAGCGCCGGAAGACAGGTGCTCCCGCCGGGCGCTGGTCACGAGGTTGCCAAATCCATCGACATGGATGACGGCGCAGCGGACGGTCCCGTCCTTGTCGACCGAAGGCGATGCAAGACCGAGACGCCGGACCGACGACACCGCCGGCCCCATTCGGGACAGCGGCACGCCGGCCGCGAGGTGAGCCGCCACCGGCGCGAAGATATCCCGGCCGTGGAACGTGGAGCTGACGTCGGCCAGGTGATACCGCGAATCGGTGAGCTCGTGAGCCACGGCGCCCGCAGGCAAAGGCCCGTCGTAAGCCTCGTGCGCCGCGCCGGCTGGAGACGCCGGTGCGTCTGCCCCGGCAGCCAGGGCCAGGCTCGTGACGCCGTTGTCCGGCGCGACGAAGCGGTGCCCCCGCCACTCCACGCCGATGGCCAGCCGGTCCGTTCCCACACCCGGATCGACCACCGCCACGTGGACGGTTCCCTGAGGGAAGTAGGAGAACGCCGCGCTCAGCACGAAGGCGCCGTGAAGGATATCCTGGGGCGGAACGTCGTGGGTTATGTCAACAATCGTCGCGCTCGGCTCGATGGAGAGGATCGCTCCCTTCATCGCGGCGACGTAGGCGTCGCGATAGCCGAAGTCGGTGGTGAGGGTGATCACACAGCTCATGTCGCCTCCCCTCTCCGTTCGAGGGAAAGTCGATGTGGCTCAGCCGCCTCAGCTGCCTCAGCCACCAATCTGGCGGCCCCATGTTCGGCATGGCTTGACGGTATCGATCGCTATACGACAGACGAAAAGTTGACGTGGCTCAGCCACCGGGGCTAGCCGATCCGGGCGCTGACGAGGGAGACCACGATGAAGACAAACGACAGCAGGATCGTGCCTCTGAACATGGTCCGTTCCAGCCCCCGCCGCGTCCTGAACGAGGAGTAGGCCTGGCCGAACAGACCGCTGCCGATGCCCTTGACCTGCAACAGGATCAGGGTGACCAGGGAGATCGAGAGGAAGATCTGGATGTAGTTGAAGATGGAGTCCATCGAACGTCGTCCCGCCGGCGCGTCAGCCGCCGCCAGCCCTGGAGAGCCTTTCCGTAAGCATGTCGTGGACCACCGATGGGTTCGCCCTGCCTTTGGTCGCCTTCATCACCTGGCCCACCAGGAACTTGACGGCCGTCTCTTTTCCGCCCAGGTAGTCTTGCACCGCGTTGTCGTTGCCGGCGATGACCTCCTCGATGATCGGGGCCATCTCGTCGGCCGCCGAGATCTGGGTCTTCCCTTGCTCTTGGACCAGCTGACCGGGAGCGACGCCGCTCTTGAACGTCTCTTCGAAGACTTCTTTCGCCACCGTCTGGTTGACGGTCTTGCTCGCCACCAGCTCCGCGATCTCGGCAACGTGCTCCGGGCGCACCTTGACCTTGGGATCGTCGATCTCGATGCCCGCCGCGTTCAGCAGCCGGCTCAGCTCGCCAAGCATCCAGTTGGCGATGCGTTTGGCCCGGTCCCGCTGGTCGCCGCCGTCTTTGGAGATGCCCACCACCGCTTCGAAGTACTCGGCCATGGCCTTAGTGGTGGTGAGCAAGCGGGCGTCGTAGGCCGACAGGCCGTACTGGTCCTCGAAGCGGGCCTCGCGCGCATCGGGCAGCTCCGGAATCCGCCGGCGAAGCTCCTCGACCCACTCAGAGTCGATGACCATGGGCGGCAGGTCCGGCTCGGGGAAGTAGCGGTAGTCGTGAGCATGCTCCTTGCTGCGCTGGCTCACGGTGACGCCCCGGACTTCGTTCCAGCCCCTGGTCTCTTGCTCGATCCGCCCGCCGGAGCCAAGCACCTCCCGCTGCCGCTCGAACTCGAACTCCAGGGCCCGGAACACGGCCCGAAAGCTGTTCATATTCTTCACTTCGACCTTGGCTTTCGGAAGCTCGGTCTCGCCCCTGGGCCGAATGCTGATGTTGGCGTCGCAGCGAAAGCTGCCCTCCTCCATATTCCCGGTGCTCACGCCCAGGTACCGAACGATCGTCCGCATCTTCGTCAGATACAGACGCGCCTCCTCGGGCGACCGGAGGTCCGGCTCGCCCACGATCTCCATCAACGGCGTCCCCGAACGGTTCAGGTCGACCAGGCTGTAGTGCTCGCCCGTGTCGTCGCTGCGATGCAGCAGCTTGGCCGTATCCTCTTCGAGATGCACCCGCACGATTCCAGCCCGCTTTCGCCGGCCATCCAGGTCGATCTCCAGCCAGCCGTTGCTGGCGATCGGCAGGTCGTACTGAGAGATCTGATAGCCCTTGACCAGGTCGGGGTAGGGGTAGTTCTTCCGATCGAACTTGTTGCGCTCGTTGATGGAGCAATTCAGGGCCAGGCCGGTGAGGATCGTGGCATCGACAGCCGCCTTGTTGATCACCGGCAGCACGCCGGGCATCCCCATGCAGACCGGGCAGACCCGTGTGTTCGGCGGCGACGCCTGATAGTCGGCGGCGCAGTTGCAGAACATCTTGCTGCGGGTCAGGAGCTGTGCGTGGACCTCGAGGCCGATGACCGCCTCGTACTCGGTCGCCTGATGGGTCGCTACCATGGAACTAGTATAGCAAGCGCGCCGCCGGGCCAGCAAGGAAACGACGCCCCTCGATTCGTTGCGCCGTCTCGTACGATGCCGTAGGCTTGATCAACGCGCTGTCGCTCCCAAGGTGCTCGCCATGTCCCCCACCGTCGCCATTCAAGCCCACGGCTGCAAGCTGAACCAGGCCGAGGCCGAGGCCCTGACCCTGCGTTTCTTGCAGGCCGGCTTCACCGAGGCGTCCCCGGAGTCGGGGCCCGACGTCTACGTGCTCAACACCTGCACGGTGACCCACGTCGCCGACCGCAAAGCCAGGCAGGCGCTGCGCCGCGCTCGTCGCGCCAACCCCGACGGCCTGGTGGTGGCGACCGGCTGCTACGCCCACCGGGCCACCATCGAGCTGGCGGAGATGCCCGAGGTCAGCCTGGTGGTGGACAACGTCGACAAAATGCGGCTGCCCCAAATCCTGGGCATCGACTCCTACGGTTCCGCCGGCGACGCCCCGAGACCGGCGGGTCGTACGCGCTCGATGATCAAGATTCAAGAAGGGTGCGACCAGGTCTGCGCCTATTGCATCGTCCCCAAGACCCGCGGCCGCCAGCGCAGTCTTTTAATCAAAGAATTGTTGGCTGACGTGGCACAAAGAGTGGCGGTGGGGTACCGAGAGGTGGTGCTCACCGGCACGCAGCTGGGCTCCTATGGCCACGAGTTCGGCCCGGCGCCCCGAGGCCGGACGTGGTACGAGGAGCTGGTGCGACGCATCCTGGCCGAGACCGGCGTCCAACGCCTGCGCTTCTCGTCCCTTCAGCCCCAAGAGGTCACGCCCGGGATGGTCGAGCTCTACGCCAGCGGGCAGCTGTGTCCTCACGTCCACATGCCCCTGCAAAGCGGCAGCGACGCCGTGCTGAAGCGCATGCGTCGCCGGTACGACACCGGCCTGTACGCCCGCACCGTCGCCCGGCTGCGCGAGGCCGCGCCGGCCATGGGCATCACCACCGACGTCATCGTGGGCTTCCCCGGCGAGACCGGCGAGGAGTACGAGGAGGGGCTCCGCTTCATCGAGGCGATGGAGTTCTCGGACATGCACGTCTTCCCCTACTCGCGCAGGCCGGGCACCTCCGCCGCCTTTCTGGAAGGTCACATCGACCCGCCGACGAAACGCGCCCGGGAGCGGCGAATGCTGGACCTGGCGCGACGAACGGCCGGCCGACGCCGGCAAGCCCTCGTCGGCCGGCGAGCGACGGTGCTGTGGGAGGCGGCGAAGGACGTGGATGGCGCACCCGCGTGGTCGGGCCTGACGGAGCACTACGTACGCGTCTACACCAGATCCGACGGCGACCTGGGCAACCGCATCGAGCCCGTGACCCTCACCGCGCTGGCCCCCGACGGCATGTGGTGCGAGCCGGTGGCGAGCCGCAGCCGCGGACCGCAGCAACCAGAGCTTTGTCAACATAGCTTTGACAATTCAAGGGTCGAATGTTAACGGCCTCACCCCCATCCCCCTCTCCACAGGTGTGGAGAGGGGGATGGGGGTGAGGCTGATCCCAAATCGGGCAGCCAATTTTCCGGATGGCCTCTTGACCGAGTGACGAGCGGATTTCGAGGAGTTTAAGGATATTGACTGCATCAGAAGACGGTGCTAATGTTTAGCCCACCTCCGATGCACCACCAATTAAGGTGCCCACAATTTGATATGAAAATCCCGGTCTCATTCGCCGGTTGATCTTGCCTCGCTGCTCGAGAGTAGTGTCGTAGAAGGCTTGGAGATGCCATGCAGGACTTAGAACCAAAGCCGGTCATCTTGTTGATAGCGGACATCAGCGGGTATACACAGTTTATGCTCTCTCATCAGAAAGCATTAGTGCACAGTCAGATGGTTGTCAGCGAACTCATCAATACGATTGTGGAAAGCGTGGGACCTTCCCTTGAGGTAGCAAAACTTGAGGGCGACGCGGTGTTCATGTTTGCGGTCAAGGAACACACCGGGACATCCTGGGGGACAACCGGACCCAGGATCAGTGAGTGGTTGCTCCGTGTATTCGAGGAGTTTAATAACAAGGTCGCAGAGTTACGGTCTTATAGTATTTGCAAGTGCAACGCTTGCGCCAACATCGACCACTTAAGAATAAAAGTCATCGTGCATAGTGGGGAGGCCTTGTTCCACAAAATCGGGACCTTCTATGAACTTGCCGGTGTGGACGTGATCACTGTCCATCGTCTCCTGAAGAATTCAATAAATGCCGATCAGTATCTGCTGATGACAGAGGATGCCACTCGTGATTTGACAGTTCCAGACGACATTGAGAGGACAGAGAGTGAGGAGGTATATGACGTAGGCACTTTCAAGACTCACGTTTGGTTTCCCTCCACCTCCTCGGACTACGCACCTGATCCCTCCGAACCGTTTTCGCAATCCAGTGTCGCGGTGGAGATCCTGCGCCATGAGATTCGGCAGGAGTATTGTGAGGTTGCCAACAAACCCGAGAGAGGGTTCCATTTCCACTTAGGCCGTCCGCTGACAGAGATTGTAGAGTATCCAGAGGCCTGGTTGGAGACCATTCCTGAGAGTACAATAGAGTCTTTTGCAGGTACAGGTAATCCACTTAGCTTGGGGGAAATCGGGCCTGGCGAGCATGTTGTCGATATCGGCTGCGGCGCTGGGTTGGACAGCCTGATTGTGGCTAACTTCGTGGGGGGAAGCGGCCAAGTAATTGGGGTGGACATGACTCCAGATATGTTACGAAAAGCCAGGAGCTCGGCTGCAGAAATGGGACTGAATCATATGGAATTTCGGGAGGGTTACGCGGAATGTCTCCCTGTTCCCGATGGCTGGGCAGATGTCGTTATCTCTAACGGCGCCATCAATCTCTCCCCTCACAAGCCGACCGTATTTCAAGAAATTTACCGTGTTCTCAAGCCAGGGGGCCGCCTCCAGATTGGAGATATCATTGTTGACAAACCGGTTCCTGAAGCGGCGAAACGCGATATCGAATTATGGAGTGGGTGAATCGCGGGGGCTCTGCTGGAAGCAGAGCTGGAAGCCATCGTGACTCAAGCTGGTTTTCAAGAGTTTGAAATCACCTGGAAAAAGGATGTCTTCAGTGGCGCCCCTCAACAGACCAATGCTGCTGCTTTTGGGACGCAAGGCGTCAACTACCGCGCCCGTAAGCCCAACTGAGGTGACCGAAAGCTTGCATCCCGCTGAAGGCTGACACTGCGCTACACCCAGAATTGGTCGAAGCTTCTGCAATAACCCCATGCGGCTAAGTGGCGGGGTCGCCTTTACCAGCGCTCAAGTGAGTGCGGCGCAAGGCAGCGGATGCGGGAAACCCCTCTAGAGCGGCACGACGGCCTCAGACGCCGTCCCCATCGGACGATGGCCGGCGACCCTCCTCCAACGGCAGGCTCACGCGGACCGTCGTCCCTTGGCCAACCGCGCTTTCGACGTCGATGCCGCCGCCGTGAGCCTCGACCAGGACCTTGGCGATGGCGAGGCCAAGCCCCGACCCGCCGGCTTCGCGGCCCCGGGTGAGATCGGCTCGATAGAACCGATCGAAGATATGCTCCAGGTGCTCCGGGCGAATGCCCTGGCCGGTGTCGGTGATCGCCAGCCGGGCGTAGCCGCCGTTGGCCGTCAGCGAGACCTCGACCCGCCCCTGCCTGGGCGTGTATTTGAATGCGTTGTCCAGCAAGAGCAACAAGAGCTGCCGCAGCCGCTCGCGATCGCCCTTCACGGTCCCGTTGCCGCCGTCGGTGGTGCACACCAGGTCCAGACCGTTGGACCGCGCCAGCGGGCCCACGTCGTCGCACACCGACCGTACCAGGACGTCCAATGCCATGGACTCCTGGCGCAGCGCCAGCCGCCCAGCGTCGGATTGGGCCAGCGTCAGGAGACCGGCGATCATGCCGCTCAGATACTCCGTCTCGCTGACGATGCTCTCCACAAGGTGCCGGTTTTCGTCGATCGTCTGGGAACCGTGGCGCGCCAGCAGCTCGCTGCTGCTGCGGATGAGGGTGAGGGGCGTCCTCAGCTCGTGAGAGGCGTCGGCGACGAACCGGCGTTGGCGATCGAAAGCGTTCCGGATCGGCACCAGCGCCCTCTCGGCCAGGAACCAGCCGCCGCCCAGGGCCAGGGCCAGCGCCGCCGCCTCCGACAGCGCCAGGATCAAGGCCAACCGCGATAGCGCCGAGCGCTCCGGCTCGATCGACCGGCCGACTTGCAGCGCTCCCAACAGGTCGCCCCGCGAGGTGAAGATCGGCGCCGAAAGCAGCCGTACGTGCTGGCCGTTCAGCAAGATCGTGCTGAAGGTTTCGCCGCCGGCCAGGGCCTTGCGGACCCCTTCCGGATCGGGCGACGCCGTCAACGACAGGCCCTGGGGGTTCTCCATCAACCGGCCCGTGAGGTCGATGCCCAGGTAGAAGACATCGCCGGAGTACCCCGTCCTCGGCAGCACGAAGGGAAATCCCGGCGTCGCTGACAGCCGCTGCAACGTCTCCTGGGCGTTCTCTCGGAGAGTCCGGTTCACCCCGCCGTACAGGGTGCTGGCGGTGATGAAGTAGATCGATACGCCCAGGGCCACCAGCAGCGCGGCGAGCACCGCGGTGTTCCATGCAAGCAGCCGCCGGCGAATCGCACCGAACATCGCTAACCCCGCAAGCTGTAGCCCACGCCGCGCACCGTGCGGATCATTCCCTTTCCCCCGTGACGGTTGAGCTTCGTGCGCAGGTAATGAATATAAAGGTCGACCACGTTGGCGGTGACATCCGAGAGAAACCCCCATACGTGGTCGGCGATCTGGTCTCTGGTGCGAACGGCGCCCTGGTTTCGCATCAGGTACTCCAGCAGGGCGAACTCCTTGGGCGTCAGGTCGATCGTCTTGGCGTCCAGATACGCCTGCCGGGCCTCGAGGTCCAGAGCGAGCTTACCAGCCACGAGCCTGGTCGCCTCGCCGGGCTCCACCTTGCGCCGGGAGAGGGCCCGTACGCGGGCGAAGAGCTCCTCGAACGCGAAGGGTTTGACCAGATAGTCGTCGGCGCCGGCGTCCAGCCCCTCCACACGATCGGCGACGGTGTCGCGAGCCGTGAGCATCAAAATTGGCGTCGGCACCTTTTCGCGGCGCAGGCTCCGCGCTACCTGGGGTCCCGACATCTTGGGCAGCATCCAGTCCAGCACGACGAGGTCGTAGGAGCCCGAGCAGGCGAGGTCGAAGCCCTCCTCACCATCGAAGGCCAGCTCGGTCACGTGGCCTTCCTCGTCCAGCGCCTGTTTGATGACCTTTGCCAGGCGTTGCTCATCTTCGACCACGAGGATGTGCATCGTTCTCTCGCTCGATGGCCCGCCGTTGGCGCACGGTCATCATGTGAAGCGCTCCATTGAGCTGCCCGAGCTCTGGTTGGCGTGCTCCCCTACTAGGTAGTATACGACGGGCGGGCGGCTCTAATGCGCTTCTAATTTTTCGGGGTTATGCTAGATTCAATTGGCGGACGAGACGGCCGGCGCGACCGCGTTGAACGAGGAGCAGCGGGAAGGAGACCCAGCGGACCATGGAAGGATTCGAATACTACAGTCCCGTCCCCACGCAGCAGCCTAATCGCAGCAACTGGATCATGATGACGGTGATCGTCGCCGTCGCGGCGTTGATTCTTGGCCTGGTCATCGGCAACAGCCTGCCCGACGGACGGAATGGCTTCACGACGCTCCCCGCATCAGCGAAGATCGAACTATTCGACGAGAATCTCGTCCAGGATCTGTACGACTCGACCATCTCTGCCGTCGTCAAGATCGAAACGTCGGAGGCGTCGAGCAACGTGTTCACGTTCGGCGGGCGCGGCCAGGGTTCAGGGTTCCTGGTCAGCGACAACGGTGAGTTCCTGACCAACTACCATGTCGTCGAAGGCGCCGAGCGGATAACGATAATCTTACAGAACAGCAAACGGCTCCGGGCCGAGGTTGTCGGCTCCGATTCATCCAACGACCTGGCCCTCATTCGGGTCGACGTGTCCCAGCTCGATGGAATCGCTCCGTTGACCCTGGCCGATTCGTCGGCCGTCAGGCCGGGTCAGCTCGCCATCGCCCTGGGCAGCCCCTTCGGCCTGCAGGGGTCGGTGACCGTCGGCATCGTCAGCGGCGTGGGGCGCAGCCTGCCTTCGGTCACGCAGCGCCGCATCGTCGGTATGATCCAGACCGACGCCGCCATCTTCCCCGGCAACTCCGGTGGCCCCCTGCTGAACTCCAAGGGCGAGGTCATCGGCATCAACACCGCCGTCGCCTCCCGAGGGAACGAGAGCCTGGGCTTCGCGGTGCCGAGCAACACCGCCAAGAACATCCTCAGCCGGCTGGCCTCCGGACTTCAGATCAAGCGCCCATGGCTGGGCGTTAGCCTCCTCGAGCTGGACTCCGAGCGAGCTGAAGCCGCCGGGCTCACCGTCGATCGGGGCATCTACATCATCGACATCGTCGAAGGCAGCCCCGCGGATCAGGCCGGCCTCCGGCCCGGCAGCGACGGTAGCGGCTTGCCCGGTCCTGGCGGCGACGTCATCCGGGCCGTGGACGGCGTCGCCGTCTCCACCGTGGACGACCTGATCGTGGAGTTCAACTCCAAGCAGCCGGGAGACGAGATCACGCTGTCCATCACGCGTGACGGCGTGGAGCTCGACATTACGATAACCCTGGCGGAATGGCCGGACAGCCTCTCATGAAGCCCACAGTCCTTCCTGAAGATTGACACCTGCCGTCGCGTTTGAACCGCGCGACGAGGACATACCCTCCCTCCGCCCTCAGCGGCCTCCTCCGGCTGAGGGACCCACGGAAGCCCCGGTGGGCATCGACCCACCGGGGCTTCTTTCCGTCGACGACACGGCCCTGCCCCCGCTCGGAGCGCTTCCGGACATGCCTGCGTGTGCTTCCCAGAAGCTGCCACGAAATCCCCTCTCCATTCGAGGAACAGCCGATGTGGCTCAGCCGCCTCAGCCACCGGAGGGAAAGCCGATGTGGCTCAGCCGCCTCAGCCACCGGAGGGAAAGCCGATGTGGCTCAGCCACCTCAGCCACCGGAGGGAAAGCCGATGTGGCTCAGCCACCTCAGCCACCGGAGGGAAAGCCGATGTGGCT
>JACZVV010000108.1 GCA_022572465.1 Chloroflexota bacterium | reverse complement strand
GTCGTCGACGACCCCCACCGGGACTGCCGGAACTGAAGTTTTCTGGAAGGGGTCTGGGGAAACCTCTTGCGAAAAAGAGGTTTCCCCAGGATATTGCGGGGGCCCGAGGGGCAATTCCGGAACCGCTTCTAGGGCCACCCCCGCCGCTCAGATCGCTCCGTCGTCGCGAAGCTGCTCGATCTCCGCCCAGTCGTAGCCCAGCTCCAGCAGCGTCTCTTCGGTGTGCTGGCCGATCTCCGGGGCGGGGCCTCGGGGGGCCGGCGGCGTCTTGGACATCTTGATGGGGTGTCCGACGATCTTCACCTGGCCCTCGTCCGGGTGCTCCAACGTGCGAATGTAGCCGTTGATCCGGGCCTGCTCGTCGTTCAGGATCTCGTCGTAGGTCTGGACAGCGGCGGCGAGCATGCGCTCGGCTTCCAGCGCCTTCAGCCATTCGCGCGTGCTCTTCCTGACGAAGGCCGGCTCCAGGACGCTCCAGATCGCCTCCTCGTTTTGATTCCGCAGCTCCGCCGTCGCGATCGCGGGGTCGTTTTGATGATCTTCGATACCGAGCACCCGGCACAGAGTGGGCCACTCCTCGTCGTGGCAGCCGGCCATGCACAGGTAGCCGTCGGCGGTCTTGAACGCGCCCCAGACGCCCCGCAGCGCGAAGGCATGGTTGCGGCCCGCCCGGCGCATCACCGTCTGCGGCTCGAAGGAGCGCTTGGTGATCTCCCAGGGTTGCATGCAGATGACGGTCCCGTAGAGCGACACCTCGACCTTCTGTCCCTCTCCGGTCCGCTCCCGATGAAGCAGCGCCGCCAGGATCGCCGCGGCCAGGGCCAGGCCCGAGGTGCTGTCGGCGACGATGGCGCCCGCGGGAAAGGGGTGGCCGTCGGGCGGCCCGGTGACGCTCATCAAGCCGCCCACCGCCTGGCCCAGCGTGTCCCGGCCGGGCTTCTGCGCCCACGGACCCTCGCTGCCGAAGGTCGAGCCGGTCGCGTAGATCAGGTCGGGCTTGATCTTGACCAGGTCGTCGTATCCCAGCCCCAGGCGGTCCATCACGCCCGGCACCCAGTTGCTGACGACCACGTCGGACCTGGCCACCAGCTTGCGGACGACGTCGATGGCTTTGGGGTGCTTCAGGTCCAGCGTGATGCTGCGCTTGCCCCGGTTCAGCACCGTGATGTAGGACGGTCCCCCACGACGCCCGTACTCTCCTTCCCTCCGCTCCACCTTGTCGACGTCGGCGCCCATGTCGGCCAGCAAGGCCGTGCTCCAGGGGCCCAGGACCTCCTGGCTGAAATCGAGGATCCGGATGCCGTCGAGGACACCAGTCATGGAGTCACCTCCGCGTGTCGGAATGTTCTCACCCTCGATTCAGTTTTGTTGACGGGCACAACACTCATGCGAACCAAATGAACCCGCCGCTACTCTTTGGTCTGGAAGTGGGGCATCACTTTGCCAGCGAAGAGCTCCATCGAGCGCATCGCCATGTCGTGAGGCATGCCCGCAAGCTGCAGCTGAACGATGAGGTGGTTGGGCCGAACGCCGCCGCTCTGGGCCTCGATCGTCCGCTCCAAACGACTGATCCAGTGGCTGGGGTCGCCGATCACGAAATCGTCTCGCGGCGTCGCGGTGAAGCTTCTGGCATCGCCGACGCCTCGACGCCACCTCTTGTACCAGGTGTGGACGTGGGTCGCGTAGGGCTCGGCCTCGGCCCAGGCCTTCTCGGCGTCCTCGTGAACGTGGCCGAAGACCAGCGTTTGGGCCTGGGCCTTGGGTTCCGTGCCGTACTCCCGGCACTTTGCCAGGTAGTGCTGGTAGACCTCGGCGTTGGGAGCTCCGCAGAACCCTTCGAGGCCCCATTGCGCCACGCGGCGAACTCCCGGCCTCCCCGCTTGCCCCACCCAGATCTCGGGCCTCGGCTGCTGGACGGGTCTCGGGGACAGCGTCACATGCTCATACTGAAAGTGCCGCCCCCGGAAGCTGAAATCGTCCTCGGTCCAGGCCCGGACGATGATCTCCAGCGCCTCGTCCATGATCCGCCCGGACCGGTCCTTGGGCACGCCGAACCCGGCGAACTCCTCGTCTCGGTAGCCCAGCCCCATGCCGAGAATCAGGCGGCCGTCGGAGATGATGTCCACCGTCGCGGCATCCTCCGCCAGGCGCAGCGGGTTCTGCATGCAGAGCAGCAGCACGAACGAGCCGAGCTTGACCCGGCTGGTCCGCGCGGCCCAGGCCGCCTCGATGGGCATCAGCGAGGGAGCATAGCCGTCCTCGGTGAAGTGATGCTCGGTGGAGAAGACCGAGTCGAAGCCCAGCTGCTCGGCGAAGGTGACCTGCTCCAGCGTCTCGGCGTAGATTCGAGGCCACGGGACGGCAAACTGGGGCGGGTTCCGATGGGAGAACATGAGGCCGACGTGCACGCTGAACCTCCCGCGGTCGCGAGGCCCGACCATCGCTGTCGCGCCGGTGATCCGTCTGGTCCACGCTGGAATAGACGTAGCGTTCGGCGGTTACGACGCGACGAACCGGGGCAGGACCTCTTTGCCGAACAGCTCGATGCTCCGCATGGTCATGTCGAAGGGCATGGCGCCCATTTGAAACATGCCGAAGAAGGTATCGACGCCCCAGCGGTCCAGGGTGGCGACGTACTCGTAGCAGTCGTCCGGGCTGCCGACGCAGACCATCTGGTGCTCCACGAAGGTCTCCCAGTCCGGATCGGGGAAGCCGGGGAAGAACATCTCCCGGATCTCCGGCGGCACGTCACCGCCGAACTGCTTCATACGGTCCTTGAAGTAGAAGTCCCGCGCCCGAATCGCGTACCACTCCCAGTGCTCCCTCAGCTCGTCCATCGCCTGCCGGCGTGTCGGCGCGCAGTAGATGTTGACCAGGCACGAGAGCTCGCCCTCGTCGGTCGTGGCCAGGCTGTTGGGGTTGGCCCGGGCCTCGGCCCAGGCCTTGCGGAAGCGTGGGACCTCGGCCTCGATCTTGGCCAGGGGCTTGAACTGGGTGTGGGTCATGGCGTTGATCCCCAGGCGAGGGTACCGGTCGATGGAGTCGGGGCCGGTGCAGGGGACGTGGAAGCGCGGATGCGGCTTCTGCAACGGCTTGGGGATTACGTTGATGGGCTCCTCGATGCGATAGTATTGGCCTTCGTGGGTGAAACCCTCCTCGGTCCAGGCCTTTCGGATGATCTCGATGGCTTCGACGAAGGCCTCCCGCGTGTCGTCCAGGCTGGCGAACTTCCCCGGAACGAAGACGTCGAGCCAGCGACTGTAAGCGCCGCGTCCCACGCCCATCTCCAAGCGGCCGCCGCTCAGCAGGTCCAGGGTCTCATAGCGCTCCGCCACCATGATCGGGTGCTGAATGGGCAGGATGACGATGGCCGGGCCCAGGCGGATCGAGGAGGTGTGTTCGGCGATCTTCATCAGCGCGATGTCCGGCGCCGAGATGTGGGAGTATTCGACGTTGTAGTGATGCTCGGGCAGCCAAACGACGTAGAAGCCCAGCTCCTCGGCGCGCACGACCTGCCGAAGGAGCGCGTCGTAGAGCGCCTCCTCGGTGTAGGCGCCTGGCTTGACTTCCATCTCGTAGAACAGCCCGAACCGCATGATCGGCCTGGCCCTCGTCAGGTGGGAGCGATGCCCTCTTCAGGTCGGGGCGATGCCCTCTTCAGGTCGGGGCGATGCCCTCTTCAGGTCGGGGCGATGATAGTCGCCGGGTCGCCAGGTGTCAACGAGGCGGGCGGCGTTGCCGCCCAGCACGAGCTCTTTAGCTTCGGCCGACAGGTTGCTCTCTTCGACCTGCTCGATGAGACGCTCCTGCTTGATCAACGGGAAGTCCGAGCCAAACAGGATTTTCTCCGGGCCGACCAGGCCGGCCACGGCTTCGAAAATATCCGGGTCGTAGAGAAAGGGCGATGCGGCGGTATCGAAGGCGACGTTCTTGAGCGCCCGGCGCACCTCGGGCATCAGGGCGTAAAACGGCAGGCCGCCGCCCCAATGGGCGCAGATCAGCGGCTGATCGGGAAAGTTGGTGACGAACCGGTAGAGCACCCTGGGAGTCACCTGGCCCTTGCCCGGGTAGAGATGGCCGACCGGCTCGGAGGCATGGGTCAGGATGACCATCCCAGCCCGCGAGGCCGCGTCGACGATGGGCGCCATCATTTGCCGGTCGCCCAGGTCGTAGCCCTGGCTATCGGGGTGCAGCTCGCCGATGCCTCTCGCCCCTGCTGCGGCGCACCGCTCGATCTCCTCCACCGCCTGTCTCCCGGCCACCGGGTTGACCGAGCAGAACGCGACGAACCGGTCCGGGTGACGCCGCGCGGCGTCGAGGATGTACTCGTTGGTCTCCCGGCACAGGTCGTGGGTGGCCCAACCGATGTTGACCAGGAACGCCCGGTCGATATCGCACCGGTCCATGCTTTCGAGCAACGCCTCGGCCGTGCTTAGCGGCGCATCGGGGTTAGCATAGAGGGTGCGATAGGTGAGGTCGCGGCTCAGGTAATGGCCCCGTTTCGCGGCCAGGCTGGGAGGGAAGACATGGGCATGAGCGTCGATCCGCATGACCCGTCAGCATACCAGACTCGGGCGCGGCGCTGCTCCGTTGGCCGCCTCGGCGACGCCGCGCTTTCGCCGGGCCGGAAACGGACGCCGAGTCATGGACAGCGCCCCCCGCCGGCGGGTATAATTCGACCCTCCCAAATCACCGGTGAGGCCCGCCCGTTTTTAGGTTTGCCCGATTTCGGGCCCGGCCAGCCTACCCGCCTTTCCGACGCGGAGCGCCACGATGGAGACCAAGGAAGCCCCGGTCCGCTGGTTCGAGGACATCGGCAAAGACGATGTCGCGGAGGCCGGCGGCAAGGGCGCCAACCTCGGTGAGATGACCCGCCAGGGCGTCCCGGTGCCGCCGGGATTCGTCGTCACCTCCCGCGCCTACTTCGACTTCCTTGCGGGCTCGGGACTGAGGCCGGTCATCAGCGAGGCCATCTCCTCGGTGGACGGGTCCGACCCGGCCGCGCTGGGCGAGGCCTCCTCACGGATCAAAGAGGCCGTCCAATCGGCGGCCATGCCGTCGTCCTTGATCGCCGCGATCCAGGAAGCCTACCGGCGGTTGGGCGGCGGCTTCGTCGCGGTGCGCTCGTCGGCCACGGCCGAGGACCTGCCCAAGGCCTCCTTCGCCGGCCAGCAGAGCACCTACTTGAACGTCCACGGCCAGGACGCGGTTGTCGACGCCGTCAAGGCCTGCTGGGCCAGCCTTTTCGAGGCCCACGCCATGTTCTATCGTGAGGAGAAGGGATTCGAACATCTGGACGTTGGCATCGCCGTTCCCGTCCAACGGATGGTCGACGCCGACGTCGCCGGTGTGATGTTCACCTGCGAGCCGGTGTCCAACGACCCGAGCAAGCTCTTCATCGAGGCGGTCTACGGCCTGGGCGAAGGGCTGGTCTCCGGCCAGCTCAGTCCCGACACCTACGTCGTCGACAAGGCCAACATGCGACTCGAACGGGTGAGCGTGGCCCGCCAGGAATGGCGGATGGCCCGCGGGGCCGGCGGGGGCGCGCCTCACGAAGGCGCGAACCGTCAAGTCGCGGTGCCGCCGGAACAGGCGGGCCGGCAGAAGCTGGATGAGGCGTTAATCATGGCCCTGGTGGAGATCGGCAAGAAGCTGGAAGCGCACTACAACCACCCGCAGGATATCGAGTGGGCCGTCGAAGACGGGACGCTGTATCTTCTCCAAACGCGGGCCATCACCACAGCGGCAAGCCTTCCTTGAACGAGGGAGCGACGACGGTCCCGATGGAGATCGAGTCAACCGTCCAGCGGCGTATCCGTGACCGGGATTCGTCCCTGTCTCCCTATGCCGTCCGAGCCGACACCTCTCGTGGCCGCGAGCGCCCCGAGCCCGACCAACCGTTCCGCGGTCTGTTCCAGGTCGACCGGGACCGCATCATCCGCACCAAAGCGTTCCGGCGCTTGATGCACAAGACCCAGGTCTTCATCGCACCGTTGGGCGACCACTATCTGACCCGGCTGACTCACACCATGGAGGTCTCCCTGATCGCCCGCACGGTGACCCGGGCCCTGAACTTGAACGAGGACCTGGCGGAGGCCATCTGCATGGGCCACGATCTGGGCCACGCGCCGTTCGGGCATCTGGGCGAGACGACACTGGCGGAGCTGCACCCGGGCGGCTTCCGCCACAACCGGCAGAGCGTCCGCGTGGTGGAGGTCCTGGAGAACGACGGCCGGGGCTTAAACCTCACGTGGGAGGTCCGGCAGGGCATCCTGCGGCACTCCAAGTCGCGCACTGGAATCGAGGGCCGGCCCCATCCGGAGCTGGACACGTTGGAGGCCCAGGCGGCCAAGATCGCCGACGCCCTGGCATACATCAGCCATGACACCGACGACGCCATGCGAGCAAGGATGATCCGGGAGGAGGATCTGCCTTCAGAGGCTACCGCAGCCCTGGGGCGCGACCGGACTCAGTGGCCGATAGTGATGGCCGAGGACATCGTCCGAAGCTCCTGGGCGGCCAGCGGCATGGGGGAGGCCCCGCCGGAGGAGACGCCGGTGATCCAGATGAGCGCCGAGATGAGCGGCGCCGCCAACGCGCTGCGCGAGTTCCTGTTCCAACGAGTCTACGAGCCGGCCAGCGCGGACGAGCAGGCCGGCCGGGCCCGGTCGATCGTCGCCCTGCTCTACCGGCATTTCCAGCGTCATCCACGTCTGGTTCCCGAGGAATACACCCTTCGGGGCGAGCCGCCCGAGCGGATGGCGTTGGACTACGTGGCCGGCATGACCGACAGCTACGCGCTGCGCGCCGCCGAGGAGATTCAGCCGGGAATCACGCGCGGATTTCGAGAGATCGGCGCCCCGCTGACGCTGCCGGAAGGCTCGCCGAGGTAACCTTCGCCGGGCACCCGTGACGTCTGAGAACGACCGCCGCTGAGACCACGAAGCCGGACGAACGATCTGAGGAGACCGTAAGGGGCAAGCATGTCCACGGCCGACGAAATCAAGGCCAAGATCGACATCGTGGGGCTGGTCGGCGAGACGACGCCGCTCAAACAATCCGGGCGCAACTTCAAGGCGCCCTGCCCGTTCCACTCGGAGCGAACGCCGTCCTTCTTCGTCAATCCCGAGCGGCAGTCGTGGCACTGCTTCGGCGCCTGCGGCACCGGCGGCGACATCTTCAGCTTCGTCATGCGCCGCGACGGCGTCCCGTTCGGCGACGCGCTACGGTCGCTGGCGGAGCGGGCCGGGGTGACGCTGGCCGCCCCCGGGGCCTCTCGCCAGCGGGCGCAGCAAGCGGAGCGCTTGAAGGCTCTGCATCGAGACGCCGCCATGTTCTTCCACAACACGCTGCTGAAGGATGACGAGGCGGCGGCGGCCCGCGCGTATCTGGAGGAGCGGGGCCTTTCCGCCGAGACCATCGAGACGTTCCGGCTTGGCTTCTGCCCCTCCAGGATTTCGGCGCTTTCCCGCTCGCTATCCAACCAGGGCTACACCGACGCCGATCTGGACGCCGTTGGGCTCGTGCGTCGCGGCGAGGACGGCTCGACCTACTCGATGTTCCGAGGCCGGCTGATGGTCCCCATCCTCGACGAGCGGAGCGACTACATCGGCTTCGGCGCCCGGGCCCTGGACGGCGCGCCGGCCAAATATATCAACTCGCCCCAGAGCGTAATCTTCGTGAAGCGCTCCGCCCTCTATGGGATCCATCGAGCCAGGGAAACCATCCGCGAGGGTGGGTTGGCCGTCATCGTCGAGGGCTACATGGACGTGCTGACGGCTCACCAGCACGGCTACCGGAACGTGGTGGCGTCGATGGGCACGGCGCTGACCGAGGGGCAGGTCGCCACGCTGACCAGGCTCGCCAATCGGTTCGTTCTGGCCCTGGACCCCGACGACGCCGGAGACGAAGCGACGCTGCGGAGCCTCGAGAGCTCCTGGGGTATCTTCGACTTCCGGGGGAAGACCACCGGGGCCGCCAGCATTGCCGGCCGGGAAGGGAAGGCGGCCCCGGAGCTTCGGGTCATGGACCTGCCGGCGGGCAAAGACCCCGATCAGCTGATCCGAGAGGACCCCGAAGCCTGGGAGCATCTCCTGGCCACGGCCACCTCGGTCGTCGACTACGTCTTCGACGCCGTCGTCCGGCGCTCCGATGTGGCGACTATCCAGGGAAAGACGGCCATCACGCGGCGTTTGGCGCCCCTTATCCACAACGCACCGAGCGTCATCGAGCAGAACAACCGAATCCAAAAACTTGCGAATCTCATCGATGTGAGGGAGAATATAGTAAAGGGTGAAGTAGAGGGGGTCGCTGCGCCAGGGGCCGGTCGACGCCGTGGGCGTGCGCGCGTCGGCGCGGACTCGATCTTTTCAGAAGCGACTGGGGACCCTCTGGAGGAGTACTGCCTCACCTCGCTGTTGCGATACCCAGAGCTGTGGCCGGAGGCTGCGGCGCTGGAACCGGAGCATTTCCTGACGACCCCTCACCGTGAGATTTTCCAGCGGCTGGCCTTGGGCGTGCCCCCGGAGGAGCTCAAGGAACATCTGGACGAAGCGTACCACGACGACCTCGACTCTCTGCTGAGTCGAGGACTCGACATGGTGCCCCACTGGGAGCGTGAGCAAGGGGTCCAGGAGTGTGTGAAGCGGCTTCAGCGGCGGCGAATCACGCTGGAACAAGAGGCCGTGCAGGCGCAGCTCGAAGAAGGCGAGGTCTCGCTGGACGAGCTGTCCTCAAGAGCCGAGCAATTGAAGGCGGAGTTGAGCCGCATCGACCGTCAGAGCCAGAACTGAAGCCACGGAGATGATGGATCCTCTTCGATTAAGGAAGCGGTGAATCGATGGCCAAGAAAACGACAGACGAACAGACGCTCGAGGCCAGTACGAGGCCTCCGGGCCGCCGGCGGTCGACCCGCGACATTCTCGAGCTCGATAGCCGCCCGCGGGACACGGAGGAGAGCAGGAACAGGCTCAACGCGGCCCTGACCGACAGCGGCATCGCCATCACCAAGTCGGACAGTGAAGGCGACGACTGGCAGTCGCTGAACGCCGTGATCCGCGAGATGGGCAAAAAGCGCGGGGGGAAAGACGGAGCGGCAGACAGCGCCCAGATCGATGACAACGAGATGCTGGACGACCCTGTCCGCATGTACCTGCGAGAGATCGGCCGGGTCAGTCTCCTGACGGCCAAAGACGAGCGGGTGCTGGCGAAGAAGATGGAGATGGGAAAGATCGTTCGCCGCATCGAGCAGCGCTTCGAAGATGAGCATCAGCGTCCGCCCACCGCGTGGGAGATCGTCGTCGGGATGCTGGAGATACTGTCGACGGGCCATGAGCTGTACAAGATCGTGGCGCCGACGCTGGACATGCCGCTGGACCCCGCGTTGGGCGTGCTGACGGGCGACGATGGCCTTCCGAGCCACCTGGCCGGCGAGCCAGACCCCGAGCTGGTGGCCGAGCTTGCCGAGAAAAAGGAGAAGGAGGTGCCGGCGGTCCGTGAGTCGATCATCATTCTGGCCGTCGCCGCGTTATCGTTGCCCCCCGATGCGATCGAGATCGTGGGCGAAGAGGTGCCTCTGTCCAGAATCCAAGAGCGTCTGGAGGATCCATCGGTACGCGACCGCCTCCAGAACCACGAGCTGCGCTTTCGACGCCTTTTCCAGTCGTGGCGACAAGACTCGACCAGGGCCCAACGGCATCTCACCGAGGCCAACCTCCGCCTGGTGGTAAGCGTGGCCAAGAAATACATCGGCCGGGGCATGTCGCTCCTGGACTTGATCCAGGAGGGGAACATCGGTTTGATCCGGGCGGTGGAGAAGTTCGAGTATCGCAAGGGCTACAAGTTCAGCACCTACGCCACGTGGTGGATCCGCCAGGCCATCACGCGGGCCATCGCCGACCAGGCTCGGACCATCCGGATCCCCGTGCACATGGTCGAGACCATCAACAAGCTGCTGCGGGTGAGTCGACGGTTGGTCCAGGAGTACGGCCGGGAACCCACCAGCGAAGAGATCGGTCAAGGAATGGAGATCACGCCGGAGCGGGTGCGGGAGATCATCAAGATCTCCCAGGAGCCGGTGTCGCTGGAGACCCCCATAGGCGAGGAAGAGGACAGCCATCTGGGCGACTTC
>JACZVV010000107.1 GCA_022572465.1 Chloroflexota bacterium | reverse complement strand
ACGCCGACGCCGTACCTGGCCACGACCTTGCAGCGGGTCAGCGCCGTCAGCACGTTTCGGGTAATCGGAGCCATCCCGTCCAGCAACACGTCGGCGTCGCGGGCAAGGGCGATCACCTCTTCTTCCGTCCGGCATCGCTCGCCCCGGAGCTCCACGCCGGCCTCCGCCAGCAGCTTGGCGTCGATGGTGTCGGGGACGCCGCCGTCGGCGAAATCCATGACGGCCAGAGGTCTATTTGGCATAGCTGAAGTGCACCTCCATAGAGAACGAAGCCGGGCTTTTCCGGCGCGGGATACAGCGCAGGCTATTCGGCCCGCACCGGGTTGCGCAGCACGCCGATCTCCTTGACCTCGACCTCCACCACGTCGCCGGGGTGAAGCTCCGGGGGAACGCCCGGGGTTCCGGTGTAGATCACGTCCCCCGGCTCCAGGGTCACCGCCTGGGTGATGAAGCTGACGATAGTGGGGATGTCGAAGAGGAGCTCCGTGGCCGAGGCCGCCTGCTTCTCCTCGCCGTTGAGACGGGTGCGAATTTGAAGCTTGGCGGGATCCAGGTCCGTCACCAGGAACGGCCCCAACGGGGCAAAGGTATCGCTGCCCTTGGCCCGCCACCACTGGAGATCATCCTGCTGCCAGGGCCGGACGCTCACGTCGTTGCCGCAGGTGTAGCCGAGCACGTAGTCCAGGGCCTGCTCCACACTCACCCGTTTGGCCCGCCGCCCGATCACCACCACCAGCTCTCCCTCGGCATCCAACTTGCCGGCGCCCGGCGGTACGACGATGGCCTCGTCGGGTCCGATGACGGCGGAGGGATTTTTGAAAAAGGGCTCGGGCCGTTCAGGCGGAGGGCGGGTCGCGATGTGACTCGGATAGTTCAGGGCGATGGCCATCACCTTTTGAGGGACCACCGGCGCCAGCAGCCGCACCTGGTCGAGGGTATGGATGTGGTCGGTGACCTGATAGGACTCGAAGGGAGTCGTGGTGAGCTGGTGGACCGTATCGCCCTCGACCACGCCGTAGGCGATTTCACCGTGGGCTTCATATCTGGCGAATTTCATGACAACTCCAGGTGGGATAGTGGAATAGCGGTAGACCGATTATGGGTCTACTCGGATAGGCCGTCAACATCGTCACCGGGACGGGCGCCAGGGCCAGGTAGGCCCCATCACGCGTCCCGGGCGGCGATCACGAGATGTGGAAGAGCTTCGCCGCGTTGTCCCAGAGGATGGCCTTCTTTTGGGTCTCGGTCAGCAGTCCGTCATCGACGACCGTGTCCAGCTCGTTGGGGAAGAGGGTCGCGAGCTCCGGGAGGGGGTACTGGCTGCCCCAGACGACGGTGCGCTCGCCGCACTCTTCCAACACCTCCGGGAGAGTCTTCTCCCAGGGGTCCGCCGAGGCGAAGCCCTGGGCCTTGAACAGGAAGCTGGGGGCCTGAGTGCTGGGAGCGTCGACGCCGAAAAAACCGCCCCAGTGCTCGTCGACCCGGTCGAGCCAGTAGGGGAGCCAGCCAACACCGGCGCCCAGATAGCCGACCTTCAGGTCAGGGAAGCGCTCCAGGACGTTATGCCCCATGAACGACATGAACGCCAGCATCATCTCGAAGGGGTCCAGCACCGCTTCCCGGCAAAAGACACCGTCGAACCGGTCGGTCCCGATCTGGTGGAGGACTGAACCGCCCATTTCGCCGAGCACGATGGGCACTCCCAGCGACTCCGCTTCGCCGTAGAGAAGGTCGTAGGCCGGATCGTGCAGCCTGCGGCCGATGATGGGATTCGGCCGCATGAAACCCGCCACGAAACCCAGCTCCTGCACCGCGCGCCGCAGCTCCCTGGCGGCCTCGGCGGGGTCTTGTAAAGGCAGGAGGGCCACTCCCTTCAGACGTGTAGGGGCCTTCTCGCAGTACTCCCTCAGCCAATCGTTATAGACGCGGCACATGGCCGCCGAGAGGGCCGCATCGATGTGGTCGGACCAGATCGCAAAGAGCCCCAACGTGGGCAGCAAGACAGCGGCGTCGATGCCCTCCCGGTCCATGTCCCGGAGGTTGGACTCCACGCTGAAGCCGGCCTCGACGGCATCCTTGTACGTCTCCTGGTAGAAAAAGTGGGCCATCGGGTTAGGCTGGCGCTTCATTACCGGCCGGCCTTGCACCGTCACCGTTCCCTGGCCCATGTCCACCTGGACGGCATCGCCGCCTATGTAGGGCTTCTCGAGCCCCTTGTCCCACAGGTCCGGGGGCTCCACCACGTGGCGGTTGGCATCGATGACTCTGTACGGTCCCTTCATGGGCGCCTCCGTCTCTCATCGTTGGGCTCGCGTGGACCGCCACGGGCCCCGTGGCCCCGGTCCCCAGCGGGCATCGAGATGCTGTCCGGGCGAGGACAACCGTAACGGCGCGCCGGTGTCCGGTCAAGCGGTCGATTCCGCGCGAAAAGGCGTGTCCGATCGAGCTCGGAGAGTTGACGCAGTGGCAACGCCCTTGTAGCATCGGGTATCATCAGCCGCGCGCGTCGTCACCGCTGGACGTGCGAGCGATTCGGCGCCGGCTTCCGGCCCGGGGACGAGGTCAGATGAGAAACGACCTGAAGATTATCGACTGCGACCGCCACGTGATGGAGCCCGCCGACATCTGGGACAAGTACCTGGAGCCCGCATACCGGCACCACAACGTCAAGATGCCGGGGTGGTATAGCTTCGGGACCACGATAGACTCGGTGCCATCCAGCCGCGTCGGCACCGCGGGCATCGTCCCCATCGAGACGTCGCCGGCCACTCCGCACGTCGGCATGGACCGTTACCCCATGTGGCGCAGCAAGTTCAAGGAGTCGATCTACCGCCGCTTCGATAACGTGGCCTACGTCAATGATTTGGACCGGGAGGACGTGGACATGGCGGTGCTGTTCACCAGCATCGGCCTCTACGCCACCTATCGCGACGACATCGACCCCGGCCTGGCCGCCGCCATGGCCCGAGCCTACAACAACTGGCTTCACGACTACTGCTCGCTGGACCCCGCCCGCATGAAAGGCGTCTGCCTGCTGCCCTTCCACGACGTGAAAATGGCGCAGCAGGAGCTGCGCCGCGCCGCCACCGAGCTGGGGATGGTGGGGATTTTCTGGCGCCCCAATCCGGTGCTCGGCCGCCGCGTCTCCGACGGTGCCTACGACCCTCTTTTCGCCACCTGCGAGGAGCTGGGCATGCCCATGTGCTCCCACGAAGGCCAGCAGGAGCTCCTTCCTTACTTCGCGCGAGGCCGGAACAACAACCAGTTCACCCGGCACGCGACGTGCCACCCCATGGAGCAGATGGGCTCCTTCCTGGCCCTGGCCTCCGACGGCGTCTTCGACCGGTTCCCCAAATTTCGCGTGGCCTTCCTTGAATCGGGCAGCGGCTGGCTCCCCTACTGGCTGGAGCGGCTCGACGTGATGCATGACAACCCCATCTTCCGCGACGGGTACCAGGGCAAGGAGCGGCCGTCGGAATACTTCCGCATGGGCCGGTGCTACATCTCGTGCGAATCGCGCGAGGAGACCATACCGCTCTTGAGCCGCCTGGTGGGGGAGGACTGTTTGATGTGGGCCTCGGACTACCCTCACCCAGACGATATGGAGCACTTCCCCAACACCGTCGGGGGCCTGTTCGAAAACCAGCGCATTTCCGAGGAGTTCCGCAGGAAGATCCTGTGGGACAATCCCATGCGGTTCTACCAATTCGAGGCCTAGTTTCCGTGCATCGGCTGGCGGACGGCTGAGGACCAACGCGGCAGGAGGTTGCAATGACGACGACGCAGACAGGGACCAGGGGCGTGTACCGGGCAGAGGACGAGGCGAAGCTGCCCTACTTGGCGTACGACGCGGACAACCACATCTACCCCCCGCAGGACGCAGAGATCCGCCACCTGGAGAAGCTCTACCACGAGCGGGTTTTCCCCACCGGCAAGACCCACAGGACGCAGGTCGACGTCGTGGGGGACGAGCACAAGGCCAAGACCCTGGGCGAGCACCCGGTGGGTGAGCACGGCGGAGTCAACCCACTCGACATACCAGAGATGGAGGGCCCCATCCCGGTACCCGGGGCGATGCTTAACAAGCTCAATCCGCTGAAGAACCTCGATAAGGAGAGCCAGATAAAGCTCGTCCAGAAGTTCCGAGGCATGGAGCCGGCGTTCGAGAACCGCGAACGGCGTATCGAGCTCATGGACGCGCAGGGCGTTCATGCCGCCGTCATCCACGCCGGCAGCCGCTCCCATGCGAACGCCATCAGGCAGGGCGACGTCACGGCCGGCTACGCGGCCGCCCGGGCGTGGAACCGCTATCTCCAGCAGGACTGGGGCTTCGCCTACCAGAACCGCATCTTCACGCCCGCCTACATCCCTCTCGCCGACATCGACCTGGCCGTGGCCGAGCTCGATCGGTGCATGAACGAGGGCGCGCAGCTCATCGGGCTCGATGCCGGACCGAGCTTCGGCCGCTCGCCGGTGGACCCCTACTTCGACCCGTTCTGGTCACGCGTCAACGAGGCGAAGCTGCGCGTCGTCATCCACCTCGGCGCCAGCTACGAGTCCCGTGGCTCCGAATGGAGCGAGGACCCCAATACCGCGTACAAGGACTTCAACGGCTTCCAGTGGCTCGTCTACTGGAGCGACTTCCCGATCATGGAGACCATCGCGGCACTCGTCTTCCAAAACTTCTTGGTCCGCTTCCCCAACATCAACGTGCTCTGCGCCGAGTGGGGAACGCCGTGGCTCCCTTACTTCGTGCGCAAGCTGGACCATGCTCACCTCCTGGGCCGCAAGGCCAAGTGGGGACCCGAGAAGCTCCCGATGCGCCCGAGCGAGCTGTTCAAGACCCGCTTCATGGTCGCGCCCTTCCCGGAGGAGAACGTCCAACGCGCCATCGACGTCGTCGGCGCCGAGTGCTTGGTCTTCGGCTCGGACTTCCCCCACTCGGAGGGACTGCCCGACCCCTTGCAGTACGTCGTTCAGCTCAAGGGCCAGTCCGAGCCGGTGGTCAAGGCGATCATGCGGGACAACCTCGCCCGGTTCCTCCGCGCCTGAACGGCGCGTTTGAAGCTGAATCCCCGCGGCGGGAGGCCATCGGGCGCTCATCGCCACGCGAGGTGGACGAAGCCGCAGCCAGCGCCTAACGCGGCGCTGGCTGCTTCTCGGCGAAGGCCGGCATCACCTTGGTGGCGAAGAGGTCGATGGAACGCATCACCTTGTCGTGGGGCATGCCGGGGAAGCCGAACCAGCCGAAGATGTGATTGATGCCCTGGGCGCGGAATTTCTCCACCTGCTCGATGACCATGTCCGGCGTGCCGCTGAGCCGGCGCGTCCCACTGGTGCTGGCGATCTCACGGTCCTGCTGACGTGTCGCCCAGGACTCATAGCCGGCGGGAAACGTTCCGTCTTTTCTGGCCGGCGACCCTACCTTGGCGAGGACGTTCACCGTGAAGTTTTCGAACCCGGCCGGGTCTCGCTCGGCCTCTTCCTTGGTCGGCGCGACGTAGACGTTCATGAGAACGGGCGGGTCCAGATGCGCGTGGGGATGGCCGTAGTGCTCCATCCTTGCGCGCCAGGTCGCCAGCGCTTCCGATGCCTGACCCATGGTCGCGGTGGGCCCGCCCAGGATGACGGGAAGGCCCCGCTTCGCCGCCGCGTCGGCGCTCGCCGGACTGGTGCTCACGGCCACGTACAGCGGCGGGTGAGGTTTCTGCACCGGCTTTGGGATCACCCAAACGTCGTCTATGTTGACGAACTTACCGTGGTAGGTCACGGTCTCCTTCGTCCACGCCTCGATCATCACGTCCAGGTACTCGGAGAAGCGATCGCGGCTCTCCTCGATGTCGACGCCGATCCCGTTGAACTCCATCCGCTGGTAACCGGCGCCAACGCCGAGGTCCAGCCGTCCCCCGCTCAAGACGTCCAGCATCGCGGCCTCTTCGGCTACGAGGATGGGATTGTGGAAGGGCAGCACGACTACCGCAGTCCCGATGCGCATGTTCTTCGTCCTGGCGGCGACATGACCGGCGAAGGAAAAAATCCCCGAGAGGATCCCGTGCCGCGAGAAGTGGTGCTCGCCCAGCCAGACGCCTTCGAACCCCAGCCCGTCGCCGAGCTCGATGCCTTCGAGCGCCTCGGCGAGCGTTTGCTCCGCGGTCCTGCTCTCGTGCCACGGTGCGATATGGAACATCCCGAATTTCATGTGCGCATCCTCCTGGGAATCGGTTCGCCCATTGCGGAAACTTGCGTCATTGCCTCATTTTCGAGCCCCCGCGCGTTTGCCTGCCCCTGGGCATTTTTCTGATTAAACCCTGGCCGGTTCAGAGGGGCCCACGAACGATCGCGCCGCCGCGAAGGCAGGGAGACCATCGGGTCGAGCATGGCCCTATGGTATCGGTTACGCCAAGGGGACACAAACCCGCCGCGCGACGTCCACAGACCGGTGGGGACACGGCGGGTTTTCACAGCGTGGCCGGCTGCCTTGACTTACCTACGCACTTAGGTATACTCGCCCGCGGTTGCCTCAGGGAACAGCCGCGAGCGACCCACAGGTTCGTCCTGGAGACGCAAGGCGCGCTGCCTCAAGCGAGGCGTCATAGCACGGAGGACCTTCCATGACCTACGTGAGCCTTTCGCCCAAGCACCACGAGTGGCGCGAGCGGGCCGAGGAGGTGGCCCGCCGCGAGCTGGCCCCTCGGGCGGCGGCCATCGACCGGGAGAGCCGGTACCCCACCGAGTCCATGGACACCTTTCGAGAGCTGGGTTGGTGGGGACTACGGGTGTCGGAGGAGCACGGCGGCTTGGGCGAAGGCTTGCTGACGACCGTGCTGGTGGTGGAGGAGCTGGCGAAACGCTGCCCTTCGACGGCCATGTGCTTCAAGATGCACCTGGAAGGCGCCGAGCTTGTGTCGCGCGTTCCTACCCAGGACCAGGTCGACCGGCTGGTGTCGCGCATCGCCCGCGGCGAGATGCTATGCACCATCGCGGGGAGCGAGACCGGCAGCGGCGGCGCCTGGAATCCCGCGGCGACCAACTCGGCAGTCGAACGGGTCGACGGCGGCTATCGGATCGACAAGATCCGCAAGGGCTACGTGACCTCCGCGCACACCGCCGACATGGCCTATTTCACCTGCCGCGTGGGCGCCGACACCCCCCAGAGCCAGACCTCCGCATTGATCGTCGAGCGCGACCGTATCGATTGGGAGGTGGTGGAGCCGTGGGACGGTCTGGGAATGCGAGGGAACGCCAGCTCGCCGGTGCTCTTTTCCGGGTTCGTGCCCAAGGAGAACCTCTTGGGCGAGGAGGGCGGGAGCCGGGCGAACACGCCCAAGCTCCTCCCGGTGGTGCTGGCCACCTACGCCGCCGTCTTTCTGGGAATCGCCGAAGGCGCGTACGACGCCTTGGCCGAGTGGATCGCCGAACCCGGCTTGGGCGGCATGCGCCGGGTCGATGGCGAGGTGCTGTTGCGCCGCATGGCCGAGCTCGACATCGATATCCAGCGGACGCAAGCCTTCATCCACGCCGTGGCCCTGGCCTACGACGAAGGGCGGGTCGATTCGCTGCTGCCGTTCTACCAGGCCAAGATCGCCGCGTCGCAGACCGTGGGTCGGGTGACCACCGACGCGATGACGTCCGGCGGCGGCACGGCCTTCGCCAAGCGGCTGCCGTTCGAGCGGTACTTTCGCGATGGCCGCGCGGCGATGGTCATGGGCTTCGCCGACGACGGCGCGATCCTCGCCGTCGGGCGCACGCTCTTCCCCAAAGAGCAGGCTCCGAGCTAGCCGGCTCGGGCTGTCGCCACGCACATCCGCCGACGTTCCGGCGCTCGTGCCTCTATTCGATCCCGTACAGCCGGGCCGCGTTGCCTGAGATCATCTTGAATTTGTCCTCTTCGGGCACGCCGGCAAACTGCTCCGCGATGAGCCAGACCCCAGCCGCCGCGGAGCGTAGGGTCACGAACGTCGCCCTGTTTCGGGGCACGTCACCGCGAGCCTGGACCGATTGACAGCGTTTGAGCGCGCCAATACAGTAATCCACCTGGAATCACACCGGACCGGAGGAACGGTCGCTATGGACCTGCGTCGAGACGTCTTCGTACCCATGCGCGATGGCGTTCGCCTGGCGATGGACATCTATGGTCCAGGCCGGGGCGGGCGTCACCCCGTCATTCTCACCCGAACGCCTTACCTGAAGGAGAGCCCATTCGCTACCTCCTGGGTCCGGTCCCTCGTCGAGGCTGGCTACGTCGTTGTAGTCAGCGATGCGCGGGGCACGGGGTTCTCGGAAGGGGCCTACGACTATTACAACTGCCAGGGAGGACCCTTCGACGGCTACGACACCATCGAGTGGATCGCCTCGGAGCCGTGGTGCGACGGCAACGTTGGGATCATGGGCACGTCCGCCATGGCCGTCTACTGCTACCTCGCCGCCATCACGCGGCCTCCGCACCTCAAGGCCATGGCGCCAAATGCTCACCCGGCGGATTTCTATTTCGACCAGTGGTTCGTGGGCGGGGTGTTCCGCTATCAGAACCGCATGAACTGGGCCCTCGGCTCTCTGCTCCCCCGAACGCTGCCCGTCGCGCCGGGGGCGCTGGAAGACGAAGCCTTCGACAGCAAACGTACCGTTCAGGAGGGGCGTTTCGAGCAGGCGTATCGAAGAATTGCCCAGGGTAAGAGTCCCATCGACCTGGACTGGCTCGCCGACATGTACGGCCGAAAGACCTACAGCAGTTTCTGGCGGGACCTGAGCATCGCGAAACATCACGATACGATCGGCATCCCGACGTTCAACGGTGGCTCGTGGCACGAGCACTTCGTGCGGGGCACACTGTCCAGCCATGAAGCGCTGGGCGTCCCCAAGAAGCTCTTGGTCAGCCTGGGCGGCCCTCCCGGCTCAGCGCCCGAGACCGGCGACGGCGGCCTCGTCGACTCGCAGCGGCGTTGGTTCGACTACTACCTGCGAGGCGTGGAGAACGGCATCGTAGCCGAGCCGGCCGTGCGCCTCTACCTCATGGGCGCCGAGCGATGGATCGACGAGACCGACTGGCCCTTACCGAGCGACGAGGCGTCGTTCTTCCTGCGCGGCAGCCCTGGCGGAGGCGCAGCTTCACTGAACGATGGAATCCTGGATTCGGAGCCGCCCGGCCATGAGGAGCCGGACCGTTTGGACCACGACCCCGGGAATCCCAACCGCACGCCTGTGAGCGCCTTCGACCAGCGCAGCTTCGAAGCTCGGTCCCTCTCCTTCACCACGCCGCCTTTGGAGCACGACCTGGAGGTGGTTGGGTCGAGCCGCCTCGTGCTCCACACGTCGAGCCAGGCAAAGGACGTCGATTGGTGCGTCCGCCTGTGCGACGTCTTCCCCGACGGCCGCTCACGTCTCCTGAACTACGGCGCGTTGAAGGGGAGCCACGTTGCCTCCCACGAGCATCCCGAGGCGCTGGAGCGAGACCGGGTGTACGCTTTCGAGATCGAGATTTGGGCCATGGCCAATCTCTTCCGGAAGGGACACCGCATTCGCGTCGCAATCTCCAACAGTGATTTTCCAGCCTTCGAGTCCAACCCGATGCCTTCGCGAAACCTGGTCTATCATGATGCGGCCTATCCGTCGCGCCTCGTGCTGCCGGTCGTGCGGCGATGAGGAGGGTGTCGCGGGTGCCGTCGCCATCCCGGCGCTCGCCGGTCACGAACATGGCGTCTCCCTTGACAAACGCCTGGCGTGGTATACTATCGCCGTCCAAGTGATTGCGAATGTTTCGTCTCCGCCTCCATTCCCCCATTGCTCCGGCTGGTGCACGCGACGCTTGCTACTCCGAGGGACAATCTTACGCACGAGGAGCGTAGCGTGAACATCTATGTCGGGAACCTATCGTACGAGACCACCGAGCAAGACCTGGAAGCGGCCTTCTCCCCCTTTGGCCAGGTCGATGCCACTCGGCTGATCAACGACCGGTATTCGGGCCGGTCCAGGGGCTTCGGCTTCGTCGAGATGCCCAACAGCACCGAGGCCGAGGCGGCGATCCAGGCCTTGAACGGCAAAGATCTCCAGGGGCGCGCCCTCACGGTGAACGAAGCTCGCCCTCGGGAGCCCCGGCAAGGCGGCGGTGGCGGCGGCGGCGGCGGACGCTGGTAAGCCCCCTCCGCAGACGCCGATATACCGTCCGG
>JACZVV010000015.1 GCA_022572465.1 Chloroflexota bacterium | reverse complement strand
CGGTTGCTGGACGAGGTGGGGATTGATCGGCTGGACTTCCCAGTGACACTGTACGCCTACGGCCCCGACCTGCCGATCGTCCTTCAGGCGGCGCAGCAGACGCTGAAGGATGTGGGGATCGACATGACGATCTCTACTCCCGGCTACAGCGCCTACCTGGCCGAGCTCCAGGCCGGTGATTTCCCCGCCGGGTCCACAAGCTTCGTCCAGACCGCCCCTGGCGTCGATGGCTACACCTTCGCCACCATGCGGTCCGATGCCGCCCGCAACATCTGGAACATCAACGACGCCAACGTCGACCGGATCGTCGACGAGATTCGGCTGACGGCCGACCCGGCTGGGCGGAGAGCTCTGGTCCGGGAGCTGATCGTCTACGAAGGGCAGCAGCTCTTCCGCATTCCGTATCCTCGGCCCAAGGCCGTGTTGGTCCACGACCCCGAGCTGCGAAACTTTAGCTTTACCCATCGGGGCGCGTGGCCTCACTTCGGCGCCGCGGAGTGGGAGGTCATGTGGCTGGACCGGTAATACCCGCCTGAAACGCGGATTAAGATCGGAAAACACCAGGAGGGGATCGCCAGGTCCCCTCCTGGTATCGTTTAGCCGACGTGACCGCCGTGCTCGGCGGCTGTCCACTCCGCCGTAGCCGCTCGCTGGCGTGGAGCAAAGTCTTGGAAGGGTAATGTGAAACAGTACCTTATCAGACGGCTGCTGGTCGCGGTGCCGGTCCTGATACTGGTGGCCATTGGGGCCTTCTCCCTGATTCGAATTCTGCCGGGTGACGCCGTCTTGAACCTGGTCGGCGAGTCGGGGCTTCTCAGCCCGAGCCAGACCGACAAGATTCGCGAGGAGCTGGGCCTGGACCAGAGCTATGTGCCTGCGTTCATTAGCTGGGTCGGCGGGATATTCACCGGCGATTTGGGCGACTCGCTGATCACCGGCCGAACGGTGGCCAGCGAGATCACCCGTGCGATTCCGGTCACCTTGCAGCTCGCCATCATGGCGATGCTCATCACCATGCTCATCGCCATCCCCATCGGCGTCATGTCAGCGATACGCCAGGACTCGATACTCGATTACGCCGGGCGTCTGATCAGCATCAGCGGGCTCTCGGTCCCGGACTTTCTCGCCGGCACCCTGGTGCTGGTGTTCGTCGGGCTGTGGCTCAAATGGGCGCCTCCCGTGGTCTTTACCCCCTTCTTCGACGCGCCGGCCGAGAATCTCAAAGGGATGTTCATCCCGGCGGCCATCATCGGCTTTCGATTCTCGTCGACGTCGATGCGCATGATCCGCTCCACGATGCTCGAGGTGCTCAGAGAGGACTACGTTCGCACCGCCTGGGCCAAAGGCCTTCGGGAGCGGTCCGTCATCACCCGGCACGCGATGAAGAACGCCTTTATTCCCGTGATCACGATTCTGGGCACCGAGTTCAGCTACCTGCTGGGCGGCGCTGTCGTCGTGGAGTCCATCTTCAACCTCCCCGGCCTGGGGTCGCTTACGCTGGGCGCGATTACGGCGCGGGACTATCCGGTGGTGCAAGCGGCCGTCTTGCTTTTCGCCACGGTCATCGTCTTCATGAACCTGATAGTCGACCTCTCGTATGCGTGGTTCGATCCGAGGATCCGTTTCACGGCGCGGGAAGCCTGATAACCAGATCGTTGAATGACCATGGTTACCGGACCCATGCAACAGATCGACCCGGCGCTGATGGGCGGCGTCGTGGCGAAGCGGCCGTGGCGCCGGTCGCTGCCCGCGGCCATCGGGAGCTTTGCCCGGCGCAAGCCCTTGGGAGCGCTGGGCGCCGGGATCATCATTCTCCTGGGGCTGAGCGCGATCTTCGCCGACCTGATGCCCTACGGCGCCCTCGACGTGCACCTTCGAGAGAGGCTCCAGAGCCCTTCGTGGAGCCATCCCGCCGGCACCGACGCATTGGGCAGGGACCTGCTGACCAGGCTCTTTCACGGCGCCAGAGTGACGCTCAAGATCGGCTTCCTCGGGGTCTTGATCGGCGTGAGCGCCGGCACCGTCGTCGGACTCGTCAGCGGCTTCTTCGCAGGCAAGATCGACATCGTTCTGCAACGGCTCGTGGACGCCCTGATGGCGTTCCCCATCTTGATCCTGGCCCTGTCTCTTGCCTCGATCCGCGAGCCCAGCGACACCAACACGCTGGTCATTATCGGCATCGTGCTGATACCCACCACGGCTCGAATCGTCAGGGGCGCGACGCTCAAAATCAAGAGCAACCAGTATATCGACGCCTCTCGGGCGTTGGGGGCTACCGATTGGCGCATCATCTGGCGCCACATCTTGCCCAACATCGCGGCGCCGATCATCGTCGTGGCCTCCGTGTTCCTTGGCGCAGCCATCATCGTCGAGGCCACGTTGAGTTTCCTGGGAGTCAGCGGCTCCATCGAACGGCCATCCTGGGGAGCGATGATCGCCGACCCCGAGATCAGGCGGAACGTCGAGAGCAACTGGTGGCTGGTGTTGTTCCCCGGCATGGCCCTGGTGATGGCGATCTACTCGATCAACATGTTCGGCGACGCCCTGCGCGACGTGCTGGACCCACGATTGCGAGGGACCGGCGGCGGTCGGTACGGGAGCTAACGTCGACCGCGGGCCGGATGCGGCCGCGAACGATCGCTCGTCTTACCACAAGACTCGCTGCGGGTGGCAAACAGCGCCCAGGGCCTTTCCGATGTCACCCTGAGCGCCGCGAAGGGTCTCCTGGGGCGGGGGAGATGCGCCGTCCCGATACCATCGGGACTCAGGCACGACCGTTTAAGCTCCAATCCGACGTTACGCATTTCATCCACGTGGCGCTGGCGCTTTGCCGAGAGTTGAAACTCCTGAAAGAGCGCGGGGCAAATGGACACGAGATCGTGACCCGGCTGGTGGAGATAGGGGGAATCGAACCCCCGACCTCGGCGTTGCGAACGCCGCGCTCTACCAACTGAGCTATATCCCCTGAAACGGGCGCCCAGATGCGGCATCGGGGCAACAAAAGTATACCAGCGCCGCTTTTCAAGGGTCAACGAGCTTCGGCCCCGCGTGCGGGCTCCAGCGTCAGAAGGGGCGGTAGCGGTTGACCATCGGCAGGCGGCGGTCGCGCCCGAAAGCCCGGGGCGTGATCTTGACGCCGGGCGGCGCCTGCCGGCGCTTGTACTCGTTCCGATCGACGGCGGTAATCACCTGCTGGACCTGCGCCTCGTCGAACCCCATTTGAAGCATCTGGTCGTAGGTCCGGTCTTCCTCGACGTAGGCCTTGAGGATCGGGTCGAGCACTGCGTAGGGTGGCAGCGAGTCTTCGTCCTTCTGGTTGGGCCGCAGCTCCGCCGTCGGGGCTTTGTCCAACACTCGCTCGGGGATGACCGGCGCGTCTCCCACGGTGTTGCGGTAGCGCGCCAGCTCGTAGACCAGCGTCTTCGGCACGTCCTTGATCACGGAGAAGCCGCCGGCCATATCGCCGTAGAGCGTGGCATACCCCATGGCCATCTCGCTCTTGTTCCCGGTGGTGAGGACCAGCCAGCCGAACTTATTCGAGAAGGCCATCAGGATATTGCCGCGTATCCGGGCCTGGACGTTCTCCTCGGCGACGTTGGGCTCGGTGCCTTCGAACATGCCCGACAGCGTCGAGAGCATCGCATCGAAGGTCGGTTCGATGCCGACGACATGAAACTCGATGCCCAGGTTCTTGGCGACGGCGCGGGCGTCGTCCAGGCTCTCGGAGGCGTTGTAGCGGGACGGCATGGCCACGCCCACCACGCTCTCCGGTCCCAGGGCGTCGGCGGCAACGGCGGCCACGACGGTGGAATCGATGCCTCCCGACATCCCGATCAGCACCCGCTTGAAACCGCTCTTGCGGACGTAGTCGCGAGTGCCGGTGATCAGGGCCTGGTACACTTCGGCCACGGGCCCCAGACTCTCGACGGGTCGACTCGACAACGGCGGCCGGTCGGTCGGCTTGGGAGCGTCCGCCACCGGGACCACTGTCGCGGTGGGCTCCCCGTTGGCCCAGACCAATCGCTGCTTGCGCCCGAGCGGGTGGCGGAGGCGGTGGCGCATCACGAACGAGAGATCGAGATCGGCCACCACCATCTCCTCTTCAAACTGGCGACCGCGGGCGATGGGCTCGCCCTCGGGATCGAAGATCACGCTGGCGCCGTCGAAGACCAGCTCGTCCTGACCGCCGACCAGGTTCACGAAGCAGACGTAAAGACTGTTGTCGATGGCGCGGGTCGCCAAGAATTTCTCGCGAAACGCGGCCTTTCCCGCGTGGTAGGGCGAGGCGTTGATGTTCACGATGACCTGGGCGCCGGCGTCGGCCTGCACGACGATCGGCCCCGCCGCGTACCAGATATCTTCGCAGACGTTGATCCCCACGCGCACGCCACCAAGATCGAACACCGGACAACGAGAACCGGCCTTGAAGTAGCGGTCTTCGTCGAAGACGCCGTAGTTGGGGAGGAACATCTTGTGGTAGACGCCCGCCAGACGCCCGTTGCAGGCCAGCGCCGCCGCGTTGTAGATGTCCGTATCGGCGTCTACGAACCCGATGACCGCGGTGATGCCTCCGGTATCCTCCACAAGGCTCGCGAGGCATTCCCGGTTGTCTTTGATGAACTGGGGCTTGAAAAGTAGGTCCTCGGGGGGATACCCTGAGATGGTCAGCTCCGGGAACGCGACGAGGTTCGCGCCCAGGGCCTTGGCCTGCTTCAGGGAACGGCGGATCTTGTCCGTATTGCCGTCGAGGTCACCGACCGTGGTGTTGATCTGGGCCAGGGCCACTCGAAAGGTGCTCACGCAAGGACCTTTTGCCGATTTTCAGGAGTAGAAAGGACGCTTTCAGTATAGCATAGGGGCCTTTCGGGCTCATGTGGCCCATGCATTGCAACCGATCAGTCGCCGTTCTGCGAGGACCCGCGCTGGTTTCGAACGGCAACACGCGGCGGCGGGAGGTTGCGCTCGACGGGCAAGCCGGAGATAACTGTTTACATTGTTGATTGACTAGGTCAACATTGCTTGTTAGAATAGGAATTGTGCCTTTTTCCAGAAGAAGGCGCCTAAGGAGGCAACGGCATGGCAACTGAGGCCGAAGTCCTGGAAGCTCTGAAAGACGTTTACGATCCGGAGATTCCTTACAACATCGTTGACCTGGGCCTGGTCTACGGCGTCAAGATCGATGGCGGCGTTGTCGATATAACGATGACCCTGACGTTCCCAGGTTGCGGCATGGGGCCGTACATTGCCAACAACGTTCGGGAAAGAATCCTGGAGCTCGACGACATCGAAGATGCCAACGTGGAGATGGTCTTCGACCCACCCTGGTCGCCGGAGAAGATATCCGCCGATGTGAAACAGGAGCTGGGGATCGAGTAGCTGCCCGGTCGTGCCCGCGCGGCTTTGGGGTGACCGGCTGCGCGCATCGTGCTTGTCCCTACCACTCCGTAGGCGTAAGGAGTCGCCGCGATGACTCAACAGTCGCATCATGCCCACGTCCAAGGCCCCGGGGGCGGCGGACCAGAGCAGAACGCCCGCGTCGAACAGATGAAGCGGTCGTGGCAGCAGAAGAAACGCATCGGCGATCACCTGAAGCGAATAAAAAATAAGATCGCGGTGTATAGCGGCAAGGGCGGCGTGGGCAAGAGCACCGTTGCCGTCAATTTGGCCGTTCTCCTGGCGAAACAAGGAAAGGCCGTGGGCGTCCTGGACGCCGACATCGACTGTCCGAACCTGCTGAAGATCTTCAAGTCCGACTCCGAGCCCGCCATGGTCGACAACCAGATCATCCCGGCGACCATGCACGGGGTGAGGGTCGTGTCCATGGGTTCGTTTCAGAGGAACGAGGAAGAGGCGATCATCTTTCGCGGCCCCATGATCCATAACTCGCTGACGCAGTTCGTGGAGATGACCGATTGGGGCGATCTCGATTTCCTGTTCATCGACATGCCGCCGGGCACCTCCGACGCCGCCCTCACCGTGATGCAGATGATGCAGCTCGACGGGGTCATCGTCGTCACCACGCCTCAGGAGCTGGCGGTGCTGGATGCCACCCGCTGCATCAACATGATCAAGAAGCTCAACGTCGAGGTACTGGGCATCGTGGAGAACATGGCCGGCGACATTTTTGGCGAGGGCGGCGGCCTCGATCTGTCGAAGCGGAGCGACGTGCCGTTCTTGGGCAGCATCGCCCTGCGCAACTCCTTCCGCGAACCTGCGATGCCCGTCAGCCTCATCGACTCGGACGTTCGGTCGGAGTTCGAGGCGATTATCGACCGGCTCGCCGTGCCCGTCGGCTGAGCCGGTGGCTGAGCCACAGCAACATCAGGCCGGAAATGCTGATGTGGCTTAGCGGGCGCTAGCGCCCACGTGGGCCGGAAAAGTTGATGCGGCTCAGCCGCCGCTAGCGGCCGGTCCGGCGATTGGCCGGGTCTTTGGTCCGGGGAGGCCGGCCCAGCAGGCGGTCCCACAGGTCCTTGATGCTCAGAACCATTCGGTTCTGGAAGCGATCGACTTCCTTGGCCAGGGCCGCCTCGAAGTAGGTGCTGTAGCTCCCCATCTTGCGGAACTTCTGTAATCGCCGTCGCAGCAAGCTACGGGTAAAGCTCATCTGAGCGTCCAGCAACGCCTGGACCAGCAGGCGCTCCAACTGCCGGGCGGCCTCGTCGAAATCGGTGTGCGCGCCGCCCTCGGGTTCGGGGACCAGCGTATCGATGATTCCCAACGCTCGGCAGTCGGCGGCCGTCAGCTTGAGAGCCGCGGCCATGTCGTCGGCGCGGTCCCGGTCCCGGTAGAGAATCCACGCCGCGGCTTCGGGAGCGATGGGGGTGTAGATGGCGTTCTCCAGCATCAAGACGCGGTCGGCGACGCTGATGGCCAGCGCGCCCTCGCTGCCGCCTTCGCCGATGATCGCCGAGACGATGGGCGTCGGCAGATCGGACATCATGCTGATCGTGGTGCCGATGGCCGCGGCGATGCCGCGCTCCTCGGACTCCAGCCCCGCGTAGGCGCCGGGGGTGTCGATGAAGGTCACCACGGGCAGCTTGAACTTGGCCGCCAGGCCCATGGCCCGTTGCGCCTTGCGATAGCCCTCGGGGTAGACGCGGCCCTCGCGGCGCTTGGCGACGTCGTCGCCCCGGCCACGCTCCTGGGCAATGACCATCACCGCCTCGCCGGCCAGGTACCCGACGCCACAGACGATTGCGGGGTCGTCGCCGTAGAGGCGATCGCCGTGGAACTCGACGAAGTTGGAGACGATGCGCTCGATGTAGTCGCGGGAGGTCGGGCGTTCCTCGTGGCGGGCGAGCTGGACGCGTTTCCACGCCGGCTCTTCGACGCTATCGGCCTGCCGCAGACGTTCCCTCTTGGCGATGGTCAGCCGGTACTTGAACGTGAACAGGTCCAGCATCGTCTCCAGGTGGCGCTTCAGGCGCTGCCGGTCGACGATGGCGTCGACCATGCCGTGGCGCAGGTAGAACTCGGCGGTGTGGGAGTCCTTGGGCAGGGCCTTGCCGGTGGCCTCCTCGGCGACCCGTCTCGGGGCGAACCCGATCAACGCTCCGGGCTCGGCGACGATCATGTCGGCGATGCTGGCGGCGCCGGCGAGGATGTGGCCCGAGGTCGGACTGGCGAGGACGGTAATGAAGAGGACGCCTTTCTTGTGCAGTCCCTTGACGCTGGCCACCATCTTGGCCATTTGCATCAGGGAGATAACCCCTTCTTGCATCCGTGGCGCCCCGCCACAAGCCATGAGCACGAACGGGAGCCGCCGCTGGGCGGATAGCTCGGCCGCCTGGGTGATCTTCTCGCCTACGGCGCTGCCGATGCTGCCGGCCATGAACCCGTAATCCATCGACGCGACGACGGTCTGGATCCCACCGATGTAGGCGGTGCCGGTCACCACGGCTTCGATCAAGCCGGTGACCTGCTGGGCTTGGGACAGCCGCGTGCTATAGGGGATGTCGTCGGCGAAGGAGAGCGGATCGATGGTCACCAACGTGGCGTTGGTCTCTTTGAAGGTGCCAGGGTCGGTGAGCAGCTCGATCCGTTGCAGCGCCGACAGGTTGTAGTGATGGCGGCAGAAGGGGCAGACGCGATAGCGCTGGTAGACAGACTCGTCGTTGACGTCGGCGCCACAGTCGAGACACCGGTCGCGCTCTTGGCCGGAGCCGTTCGCCGGCGGAATGGACGGGATGGGTTCCTGGGAGACGTTCTTGGCCATCAGGGGCCCAGCGAATCGTTCAGTGCTGCGCCCCGATGAGGAACCCGGTTTACCTGGCGAGCTCTTGCTCTTGGTCGATCTGGCCTTCGGCCTCGAGCTCCTCCATCAGACGCTTGGCCTTAGTATACCCAATCTTCAAACGCCGCGACAGCAGCGATGGCGACAGCCGAGTGTTCTGCTGGGCCATCTCTCGGGCCTGGACCAGAAGCGGGTCGTCGTTTTCGCCGGGCTCCGGCGCCGTCGGGAGGTCTTCTGTCAAAGCCGGAGCCTCGGGCACGGCGGCGGGCTCCTCGGCGGGAGGTGGCACGATCGCCGCGCTCTCGACGGGCCGGCCTGCCGGTTTGGACGGGCTCTGCTCCTCCAGCGTCATGCGGGCCGGCGGCCGGACCGACGTCTGGCTGTTCCAGGCGCGGACCACGCGCTCGATTTCGCGGTCGGAGACAAAGACGCCCTGGATGCGCGTAGGTTTGGGGGCGTCCTGGGGCAGGTACAGCATATCGCCTCGGCCGAGGAGCTTTTCCGCGCCCGCCGAATCGAGAATCGTTCGCGAGTCCACCAGCGAGGCCACGGCGAAGCTGATCCGGGTGGGGAAGTTGGCCTTGATGAGCCCGGTGACGACGTCCACCGAGGGCCGCTGCGTCGCCACCACCAGGTGGATCCCCGTCGCGCGGCCTAGCTGGGCCAGCCGCGTCAGCGAATGCTCGATATCATACGGCGCGGCCATCATCAGGTCGGCCAGCTCGTCGACGGCGATGACCAGGTAAGGGAGCGGTTCCACTACCCGCTGGTTGCTGTTGTAGCTCTCCAGATTCCGAGCGCCGACTTTGGCAAAGCGTTTGTACCGCTCCTCCATCTCCTGGATGGCCCACTTGAGCGCGCCGACGACCTTCTCGACGTCGACGATCACCGGAGCGGCCAGGTGAGGAACACTGTTGAACGCCGCCATTTCGACTCGTTTCGGGTCGATAAGCAGGAGCCGCACCTCTTGTGGCGTCGCTTGCATGAGGATGCAGACAAGGACCGCGTTGATGCAGACGCTCTTGCCGCTGCCGGTGGCGCCGGCGATGAGGAGGTGCGGCATGGTCGCCAGGTCGGCTACTACGGGGTCACCGCCGGAGCCTTTGCCCAGGGCCATCGCCAGCTTGCTTTTGGCCCGAAGCTTGGCAAACGTCGGGCTCTCGAGGATGCTGCGCAAGCTCACCACCTCGGACGTGGCGTTGGGGACCTCGATTCCCACCATCGACTTGCCGGGCACGGGCGCCTCGATGCGAATACTCGGAGCGGCCATGGCCATGGCCAGGTCTTTGTCCAGGTTGGCGATGGCGTCCACTTTGACCCGCGTGCGAGACACCTCTTCCCGTCGCACCACGGGCTTGCCCCTTTCGTCCAGGACCTGCTTCCCATCCGCGTCGCGGACGCGCACTTCTTTGAATCTGCGCACCCAGCCGGGCTCGACGCCAAACTGCGTCACCGCCGGCCCCGGGTTGATCTCGACCACCGAGGCGTCGATGCCGTAGCTGGACAGGGACTGCTCGAGGAGCCGCGCACGCGCCTCGTTGTCTATTTGACTGGGGACGCTCGCCGGCGCGTGGTCCAGGATATCGAGGGACGGAAGCCGCCACCCGCCGGCGTCTGCGGCGGCTTCCAGCATGATCGAGCCCGCCAGGGCGCCCGCCGACGCCGGCGGCGACGCGGCGGGCTCGGCTGGAACCGGCGCGACCGGCTCTTTCTCCGGCGCCATCTCGGGTTTGGGGAGGTCGTCGACGCTCGCGGGCTCTTCCTCGGGCTCCTCCAGCGCCACGGCCTCGATGGGGGCCGGCGGCGGCTCGAGGGTCGGAGGCGGCGGCTCGGGCTCCAGCCACGGCGGCGCGGACGCCTCGTCCACCGCTGCCGTCACATACGTTCGACGGGCCATCGCTTCCCGGCGTCGCTGACTCCAGCGGGACACGGCGTCGGCCGCCCGCTGGCCCATGGACCCGAGAGCGCTGGCATAGGTGATGACCACATCGGTGGTGATTCGTCCGGTTGCCGTGGCGATGCTGGCGACGAGCCGCCATGCCCCGGTCGGGGCCAGGAAGGCCAGCCCGGCGACGCCATACCCCGCGAGACGCCACATTCCAGCAGCGTCCCGATCGCCGATGATCTTCCGGCCGAACTCGCCTCCGAGCCCAACGTCCCGCAACGGGCCCGAGCCGGCGTCGTAGAAGCTGAGCGCCCCCCAGGCCACGAAACCCAAGGCGACCAGGCCGGCCCATCCATTGGCGTGCCGGAGGAGGGCGCGAGGCCAAAATCGGAGGCCGCCGATCAGAAGCATCGCCAGCGCTCCAACGATAGGGAGTCCGAAACCGACGTTGGTCCAGATGTCGTCGACGAGCCAGCAGGCGACGCCGGCGCCGGCTCCCGCAGCGGGCAACAGGGCGCCATGAACCCGGCGAGACCACACCAGCAAAGGCCAGGCCGCTCTACGCGGCACGGGGGTAAGGTCGATCGGTATGCGGCGAGACTTGGCAGGGCGTTTGGCCACGGAAGGCCTCCGGCGTTAGAGCTCGACGGCGACGGGCAGGATCATCGGCCGGCGCTTCGTGACTTTGAAGAAGTACTGGCTCAAGACATCCTTGACCTTGTGCTGGATGAAGCCGACCTCCGCCGGATGTTTATTGGCCGAAGCGAACGACTCCACGATCAGCGTTTGGGCCTGTTCGAGGACCCGAGACTTGTCCGCTTCGTCCAAGAACCCATAGGAGACCAGCTCCGGGGGGCGAACGATGGCCGAGGTCTGCTTGTCCACGGCCAGGAAGGCCACAACGATGCCGTCGCGAGCGAGCATCTTGCGGTCTCGTAGAACGACGGTGGACATGTCCCATCGCGCCAGGCCGTCGACGTAGATGGGGCCGGCGTTGACCCGCCGGCCCCGGCTGACCTTGTCTCGGGACAGCTCCAGGACGTCGCCGTCCTCCAGGATGAAAATATTTTTTTTCTTGATGCCCATTTCCCGCGCCAGCTCGGCATGCCTGGAGAGGTGCCGGTACTCACCGTGGATGGGCACGAAATACTCAGGCTGCGTGAGGCTGATCATGGTCTTCAGCTCTTCCTGAGCCGCGTGGCCGTGCACGTGGACTCGTTCGAGCTTGTCGTACAGGACGTGGGCGCCGCGCCGCATCAGGTTGTTGATCGTGGTGTAGACCAGCGTTTCGTTGCCGGGTATGGGGGTGGCCGAGATGATGACCGTGTCGCCGCGGACGATGTCGACCTCTTTGTGGTCGTCGTTGGCCATGCGCACCAGGGCCGAGGTGGGCTCGCCCTGCGAGCCCGTGGTGACGATCACCGTTCGCTCGAGGGGAAGCTGCCGTAGCTCGTCGGGGCGAGCGAGGACGCCCGGCGGCGCTTTCAGGTAGCCCAGCTTGAGCGCCATCTGGACGTTGTTCACCATGCTGCGTCCCACGACGCCGACCCGCCGGTTGTGGAGCACCGCGGCGTTGATCACCTGTTGGATGCGCGAGATCAGCGACGCGAAGGTGGCGACGATCACCCGGCCCGGCGCCTGGCCGACGACGCGGTCGAGGGTCTCGCCGACGATCTGCTCGGAAGGGGTATGGCCCGGCAGCTCGGCGTAGGTGGAGTCGGAGAGCAGAAGCCGCACGCCTTCGGCGCCGAAGTGGGCCAGTTTGCCCAGGTCGGACCGGGCGCCGTCGACGGGCGTGTGGTCGAACTTGAAGTCGCCGGTGTGCACCACGGTCCCCAAGGGGGTGCGAATCGCCAGGCCCATGGCGTCGGGAATGCTGTGGCAGACCCGGAAGAACTCGACGGAGAAGGCCCCCAGCTCCACCACCTGGCCCGGCGTCACTTCGTGGATCGTCGCGTCTTTCAGCCGCCGCATCTCTCGAAGCCGGACTTGAATCAGGCCGATGGTCAGCCGGGAGGCGTACACCGGGGCCTTGACCTGGTCCAACAGGTAGGGCAGGGCGCCGATGTGGTCCTCGTGGCCGTGGGTGATGACGATGCCCCGAAGCTTGTCCCGGCGTTCGATCAGATAGGACAGGTCGGGGATGATCAGGTCGACGCCCATCATGTCCTGTTTAGGAAACATGACCCCGGCGTCGATGACGATGAGATCGTCACCGTGCTCCAGGAGCATCATGTTCTTGCCGATCTCCCCCAGGCCTCCCAGGGGGATCACGCGCAGTTTGACGTCATTCATCGGGGTAGGGCCGGCATTCAAAAGAGGCCCAGCTGCTTGGGCTTGGGCTCCGGTTCGGGGACCTGTTCCATTTGTTGCAGGAGTTGGGGAATCTGCCGGAAGTCCTCCTCCAGGGTGCCGCGGAGGCTCTGCTGATACAAAGCTGCGGCCGGATGGTGGACCGGCAAGACGATTCGTCCATCGACCTTGCGGGCCTTGCCGTGAACCCGGGTGATGGTCTCACCGGGCAGGAACTTGGCCAGGGAGTGCCTTCCCAGCGTCACGATGATCTTGGGGTCGATGTGCTCTATCTGGCCGTCGAGCCAGTGGCCGCAGGCTTCGACTTCGGCAGGCGACGGGTCGCGGTTCCCTGGAGGGCGGCACTTGACCATGTTGGCGATGTAGACGTCGGCTCGCGTCATGCCGATAGAGGCGATGAGCTCGTCCAGAAGCTTGCCCGCCGGCCCCACGAAGGGCCTGCCCTGCTGGTCCTCGTGATAGCCGGGCCCCTCACCGATGAACATGACGTCGGTGCGGGCCGCACCCTCACCGGGCACCACTTGGGTGCGGTGCTTGGATAGGTCGCAAGCGGTGCAACTCAAGGCCGCGTGGCAAAGCTCTGCCAAGCTGGCGTATTCGGGCATTCTCAAACCTGGTTCGGAACTAACTCCTTAGACCGCATCATAACATAATCATGCTTGGCCAGTCAACGATTCCGGCGGGCGATGCAGGGCCTTTTGCTGTTGCCCGTCGGCAGGAATTTCCCGTTCGCCCTGAGCTTGTCGAAGGGCCGTCCATGGTTCGACGGGCTCACCACGAACGGCCTGTTTGGGCCAAAGCGTGATAACTAAAAGGCCCTGGCGGGCGAAGGGGCGCCGGCACAGCCGGCCCAGCCTGGTTGCTCGCTCCGTGTTGGCAATTCCGCGGGGGTGGTAGATAATTCGAGCCGCATCACGGGCGAACGAGCCCTACGACGGGCCGGGCGGTGCACCACTGGATCTCATGATGGAGGCTGCGATGTCCACGCTGCAAGACTTGGAATCCCGAATCAAGGCGCTGGAAGACCTTGAAGCAATCAAGCGGCTCAAGGCAAGATACTTTCGCTGCCTCGATCGGCAGCTCTGGGACGAGATGAGGGAATGTTTTGTCGAGGACGCCACCACGGCATATCAGGATGGCGAGCTGACCCACCAGGGCGTTGATGCAATCATCAAGTTTCTCTCGGAGAGCCTGGGCCCGGCGATGAAGCACGGAAGGAAGGGCATGCATCTGGGCCATCACCCCGAAATCGATCTGACCAGCGAGACGACGGCAACGGGCATCTGGGCGTTGGATGACCAGAGCGTGGACAGCGAGGCGAAGACGGCCAAGCAGATGCGGGCGCACTACCACGACACCTATGTGAAGGTTCGAGGCGAATGGAAGATACAACACACCGGGTACGTTCGCCTGTACGACGTTGACTGGCAGGTCCCAAGCCTGAGCGTCGCGGCGGACTACCGGACGGGCAAGACATAAGGGTCTATGGGCTTGCCCCGGCATGGAGAGGCAATCCGTTTACGGGACCAGCCGCCGACGCGGCAAAGGAAGGTCATGAGCGATACGATGCTGGGTCTCGAGGACAAGGTTGTGGTCGTCACCGGGTCAAGCCAGGGCGTCGGCCGGGGCTGCGCGCTGCAATTTGCCAGGGCCGGGGCCCACGTGGTGATCGTCGCCCGTGGCCTTGAGCTCGCGGAGGAGGTCGCCGCCGAGGTGCGAGCGTTGGGCCGGCAATCGATCGCCGTGCAAGCAGACGTGCCGCGCAAAGAGGATGTCGACCGGATGATCGCCGCCGCGCTGGACAAGTTCGGGCGCATCGACGTCGGGGTGAACAATGTCGGAGGCCGTGGGGGCACGCCCCCCGGCACCGTGTTGGAGTCGGAACCGGGCTTCTGGCGAGAGACGTTCGAGATCAGTCTCTTCACCGTGCTGCTGAACACCAAGGCCTTCGCCGCGACGATGGTCGAGCGGCAGATTCATGGATCGATCGTGAACGTGGCTTCGGTGGCCGCGCTCAAGAGCACGCCGGGGATCGCGACCTATGGAGCGGCCAAAGCGGCCGTCATGCAGCTCACCAAGACCCTGGCGACCGAGCTGGGGCCTTACGGGATCCGGGTCAACGCCGTGGCCCCCGGCATGGTCGATACGAAAGCGCTGGCCGCTTTTTTGACGCCGGAGGAGCGGGCGAATCGCGTCGCCAAGATTCCCCTGGCCCGTCTTGCGACGCCCGACGACATTGGCAAGGCCGTGGTGCTGGTGGCGTCGGACCTGGCCGGCTGGATCACCGGCGAAACGGTCGTCACCGACGGCGGCCAAAGCTTGAGGGGGTAGCCTCAGCCCGGCCCTATTCCGAAGCGACCACGATCTCGGGCTTGATGACGATTTCGGATTCGACGGAGTTGGAGATGAAGCAGTTCGCTTCCATGCTCTCGACGATCGCCAGGGCCTTTTCCCGCCCGTCGTCGTCCCGGACGGTGATGGTGGGCCGGACGATGACCGTGCTGACGACGAGCTTGCCCATGACAGGTTCGAGCAGGCCCTCGGCTTGGCTGTGGTAGGCCGTGAAGTCCAGCTTTCGGGACTTGGCCAGGGCGAGGAAGGTGAAAAGCAAGCAGCTCTCGATCGAGGAGACGTAGAGATTCTCGGGAGCCCACTGGCCCTCAGGTCCTTTGAACTCAGGTGGCGCGGAGACCCGAATGTCGGGCTTGCCGGGGGCCGAAGCGATGCCCTCCAGGCCCTTGTCCCAGCGCAGGCCGGTCTCGTAGGTGAAGGTCTTGGCTCGGGTGGTCATTTCGCCGTCCTCCCCTCGGTTCAGAGACCTTTGCGCACCATGAACATGGCCAGGTCGGCCACGCGGTTGCTGTAGCCCCACTCGTTGTCGTACCAGCCCAGGACCTTCACCATGTTCCCGTCCAATACCATGGTGGATGGCGCGTCCAGGATGCAGGAGGCGGGGTTGGCCTTGAAGTCGCTGCTGACCAGCTCCTCCTCCTCATACTCCAGGATGCTTCGCATGGGGCCTTCGGCGGCCTGCTTGAACGCCGCGTTGACCTCGTCCTTGGTGACGTCACGGCTTACGTCGACGACCAGGTCGATGAGGGAGACGGTGGAGACTGGGACGCGGAACGAGAGGCCGTTGAGCTTGCCGTTGAGGTGGGGCAGCACGAGGCCCACGGCCCGCGCGGCGCCGGTGGAGGTGGGGATGATGTTCATCGCCGCCGCCCGAGCCCTGCGCAGGTCCGTATGAAAGACGTCGAGGATCGATTGGTCGTTGGTGTAGGCGTGGATCGTGGACATGAAGCCGCGGGTGACGCCGAAGGCATCGTCCAGGACCTTGACCATGGGCGCCACGCAGTTGGTGGTGCACGAGGCGTTGGAGACGATGTTGTGCTCCGCGGGATCGTAGGTCGATTCGTTGACGCCCAGGACCAGGGTGGCGTCCTCACCTTTGGCCGGCGCCGAGATGACCACCTTCTTGACTCCGCCGCCGAGATGGCCCGCGGCCTTGGACGCATCGGTGAACAAGCCCGTCGACTCGATGACCAGACCGATGCCCTCGTCGCCCCAGGGGATCTTGGAAGGGTCCCGCTCGGCGAAGACCTTCACCGGGCGCTCGTTGACCAGCAGGCGCCCTTCCTGGGCCTCGACCGTGCCGGGGAACGCGCCGTAGTTGGTGTCGTGCTTGAGGAGGTGGGCGTTGGTCCGCGCGTCGGTGAGGTCGTTCACCGCCACGACCTCGAGCTCGTTGGGGTGGCCCTCGTATATGGCTCGGAATACCTGCCGGCCGATCCTCCCGAACCCGTTGATCCCGATCTTGGTGGTCATGGATGGCTCCTGTGACGACTTCCCTGGCCGTTGACGGTCGTGGGCCATCACTTTAGCAAAAGCTTCGTTCGAGCGTCAATCCGATGACCGCGCTCGACAGCCCACGGCTCCGTCGCTAGAATGGCCCGAAAGGAGAGCCATGACACCTGATCTGAAAGAGGAGATCGCGCGGCTCACCCCCGGCCTGATCGAGCTGCGGCGCGACCTGCATCGCCATCCTGAGCTGGCGTTTCAGGAGCATCGCACGGCCGAGATCGTGGCGGACCAGCTGCGCGACGCCGGCATCGCCGTGACCACGGGAGTCGGCGACACCGGAGTCGTGGGCCTCCTCACGGGCAAGGCGGGGGGCAAGACGATGGCTCTCCGGGCGGACATAGACGCCTTGCCCATCGACGAGGAATCCGACAGCGAGTATCGGTCAAAGACGCCGGGGGTGATGCACGCCTGCGGCCACGACGGCCACACGGCCGTCCTCCTCACCACGGCCCGCGTTTTGGCGCAGCATCGCGACTCGTTGAACGGGTCGGTCAAGTTCGTGTTTCAGCCGGCCGAGGAGACGGCCACCGGGGCGGAGCGGATGATTGCCGCTGGAGTGATGAAGTCCCCCACCGTCGATGCCATGATGTCGGTCCACCTGTGGAACTACCTGCCCGTCGGGGAAGTGGGGTTGAGGGCCGGGCCGATATGGGCATCGGCCGACGAGATCCGCATCACCATCAAGGGCAGAGGGGGCCACGGGGCCATGCCGCACCAGACCATCGACCCCATTCCGGTGGCGGCTCACGTCGTGCTGGCGCTTCAAAATCTTGTTGCCAGGGAGACGTCGCCGTTGGATCCGGTGGTCTTCACCATCGGCTCGATTCAGGGAGGCTCGGCGTTCAACGTGATCCCGAGCTCGGTCAAGATGGCGGGGACCCTTCGGGCCTACGACATGGCCCTGCGCGACCGGCTCGTGGAGCGGGCCGAAGAGATCGTCCGTGGGGTGTGCCTGGCCCTCCGCTGCGAGTACGATTTCGAGGCGAGATTTGCCTGTCCCCCGGTGGTCAACGACCCTGGGGTCACCGAGCTGGTCCGCCGCACGGCCGAGCGATCGCAGGGAGCCGACCGGGTCATCGAGGTGGCGCAGAGCACCGCCGGCGACGACGTGGCCTACTTCTTCAACGAGGCGCCGGGCTGTCATATCATGATCGGCTCCGGCAACCCCGCGCGGGGGCTGGACAGGCCTCATCACCACCCGAGGTTCGATTTCGACGAGGGGGCGCTGCCGGTGGCGGTGGAGGTGCTGGCCGGGGCCGTGATGGAGTATCTGGCGGACTCCTAGCTACTCTTCCGAAATCCCCTCACACTTCAAGCGAGAGGGGATTTCGGAATGGCGTTTAGCTGTCGGGCGCTGGAGACAGCGGCTCCAGCAAGCGGAACGAGTCGATGATCTGACGGCATTCCACTCGCGCCAGCTCCTGATCACGAACCGCCGCCTGGCAGTGAAGCGACCAGGCGCGGTCGCCGTCGCTGACCATCAACAGCGCCAGCGTGAAGCGGCGGAGGTCCTCGCGCGTGCTCGCCAACTCCGTCAGCACGGCCGGGCGTCCGTCGACGGTCAGCTCCTCCCGGGAACGAAGCTCGCCGCCGTCGAATCCATCCGGTGCCGGAGCCATCTCGGACCAAAGCTGAAATGGAGGGGCGCCGGCGTCACCGACCACCACGATGAAGAGCGGGGCCGGGTCGTCGATCCCCCGTCGGTTGGCCAGGAACGGCATATCGAGGCCGTCGGCCGCATCCTCCGCCTCTTCTTCGGTGAGGCCCCGCCGCTGGAGCTGGGCTCGCAGTGTCGCTCGAAACACGGCCTCTCGGATATAGGTCGTCGAAACCCTCTCCCATGCTCGGGGGTAGACGATCGAGAAGCCCCGTTTCTCGTCTATCCGGGTCTCGAACCCCTCGGTCGGTATCGTCGGCGGTGGGGGCCGGGTGGGGCGGTTGCAGGCCGCGAGGACCAGCAACACGGCGATGGTGAGAGCGGCGAGGGCCGCCGCTGGGCGCCACCGGGGCATCACGGCACCGGCTGTACGCACTCGGGCGTGTCGTTGCGAGCCGAGTTCATCGTGTCGGAGACCTGGTAGGCTTCCATCGAGCCGGCGGGAAAGGGGATCAGCACGTCGTTAAGCACGCCTGCGTCATGCTGCTCCGGATCGAGCCAGATGCGCTCGGCTTCCTCCGATAGGATGACCGGCATGCGGTTGTGGATCGAGGCGATCAGCTCGTTAGGCGTGGTGGTGGCTATAGTACACGAGTGCAACGACTCACCGTCCGGGGCCTTCCAGGACTCCCACAGACCGGCGAAGGCAAAAGGCTCCCGCGACTTGAGGACGATGCGCATCGGCGTCTTGGTCTTGCCTTCCTTGCGCCACTCGTAGAATCCGTCGGCCAGGATGAGGCAGCGCCGCTTCTTGAAGGCGTTGCGGAAGGCGGGTTTTTCGGCGATCCCCTCGGCGCGGGCGTTGATCATTCGGCTGCCGATGGCCGGATCCTTGGCCCAGAACGGGACCAGGCCCCACCGCATGTACTCGGCCCGGTTCTCTCCGTCGCGCACCACGGTGAGCGCCTCCTGGGTCGGAGCGACGTTGTAGCGCGGCGTGTAATCGAGGTCGGCGCCTCGGAAGTTGAACCGAAGCTCTAACGCTCGCAGATCGCTGGTGAGGGTGAACCGTCCACACATGGCTGGAAGCAGATATTCTATATCATGCGGGCGCGGTTTACGGCGACCAAGGTCCCGACCCTCGAAACTTCTGGACGCGGTTGGCGCGGAAGCCGGCCACGTAGACGCTCCCTTCGGCATCGACGGCGAGTCCCTGAGCCGACGATCCCCGGCGGCGTGCTCGTGGGGATGGCCGTGGGCAGGGGCCTCGGCGTCGCGATCATCGCGATCAGGATTGCGGGCCAAACAAGCTTTCCCATCGCCGGCTTGGCCTACTGGGGAGCGACGCCGCCGTCGTCGGCCATCAGACCGCGGAACTCGGGCTTGCGCCGCTCCCGGAACGCCTGGCCGCCCTCGGCGATGTCGTGACTGGCGTAGGTGGCGTTGGCCACGATCGCCAGGTTCTGGTAGACGAGGTGGTCGACGTAGCCGCGGCCCAGGGAGTTGTAGACCACGTGCTTGGACATGGCCAACGCCATCGGCGGCCCGGCGGCAATCTTGCGGGCCAGCTCCAACGATCGGTCCATCAGCTCGTCGTGGGGAACGGTGTAGCTCACCAGGCCGATGCGCTGCGCCTCGGCGGCGTCGATGATGTCGGCGGTGAAGATGAGCTCCAGGGCCTTGGACAACCCCACGGTCCGGGGGAGCATGCCGCCCACGCCGTCGAGCACGGGCATGCCGATGTTGGCGAAGATGGCGGAGAAGCGGGCGCGGTCCGAGGCGATGCGTATATCGCAGCCCAGGGCCAGCCCCAGGCCGCCGCCGACGGCCGCGCCGTTGACCGCGGCGATGGTCGGCGTGGTGACGCGCTGCAGCCGAGCGATCCACTGGTTGGCGTAGTCGAAACTGGGACGCCGTCGCTTCTGATCCGCCATGTTGGTCTGCTTGAGATCGATGCCGGAGCAAAAGCCACGTCCAGCGCCGGTCACCACCACCACGCGGACTTCGTCGTCCTGGTCGACCTGGTCCCATATCCGGTCGAATTCGTCGAGCATGGACTGCGTCAAGGCGTTGAGGGCGTCGGGCCGGTTCAAGGTGACGGTCGCCACTCGGTCGCTCACCTCGTACAGCAGCTCATCGTTTGCCATCGGCGCCTCCCGGTCCGCGGCCGGCATGGCCGCGCTCTGACGGGTCCAGCCAACCGTCCGCTCTTTTCGGACCGTCTCGGACTCAGGGCTCGATACTAGGCCGCGATGGATGGTCCAGTCAAGCGCCTGAGCAGGAGGGGATTCACCACAAAGGCACGAAGACACGAAGGGGTAGCGGGTGGGAGGGGATTCGCCACGAAGGCACTAAGGGGTAGCGGGTGGGAGGCCGCCCCAGGATACCTCGGGGGTGATTGCGGGGCGGGTCTTACTATCGGTGGTGGGGCTGAAGGCCGGCGATTTCGTAGATGCCGCTCACGGCGACCATCTCATCGTCTCAACGGACCAAGGGGTTCTGGACCATCCGGTAGTCCAAGGGATGGAGGCGCGTGGAGACGCGGGGTCTCAGCTTCTCGGTCCCGTTGACCCAGTTGACGAGCCAGACGACCCGGCGCATCAGTGAGAGTGCATGGCGCATTTTCGTATCCATGGTCCGAGGCGCGGTGTGCGGGCTACGGTTGCTGTCGATGGCGTTATCATACGCGGCGGCGTTGCGCTGGGTCAACGGATGGAGGACGCCGAGCCCGGCGGCTCAGTCGACGCGGCGTGCGACGCCGGCGACGTGGGGCCTTGTGGGGTAAGGACCAAAGGAGAAGGTCTTGATCTCGACGGGCTCCAACCCCGATTCGCGCACGATCGAGACGGTGTCCCGGTTCGGGTGGCAGCCCTGGGCGGCCCAGCTCCACAATGGCGTCATCCAGTTTTGGACCCGGGCCCAACCGGAGGTCGCCGAGCGGACATGCTCGATAAATCGTAGCTCGCCGCCGTCGACCAGGACCCGCCGAATCTCTTGCAGACCCTTGGCGGGGTCGGCGACGCTGCACAGCACCAACGTGGCGACCACGGTATCGAAACTGCGATCGGGGAACGGGAGCCCCTCGGCGGCCGATCCGTGGGCTTCGAACGTCACGTCGACTTCCTGGGCCCTTCGGTTGAGCCGCCGCAGCATGTGGGGGTTGGGCTCGACGATGGTGAGGGAAACGTCTTTGGGATAGTAACGCAGATTTACTCCGGTTCCGGCCCCGACCTCCAGCACCTTGCCTTTGGCCTCGCCCGCAACGAAGGAGCGATACTTGGGGTAAACACTCCTCTCGGCCCGGGCCATGAGCCGGTCGTACACCATCGCGAACATCCGTTGGCTTATGGTCATGGGTCCCCCTTGCAGCAACGTGAGCGTGCCGATCGGCTTTGCCCAGTGTACCGTGCCGCGCCGCTGGCCGCACCGGGCCTGAGGGCGGGCCGGCTACCTGAAGGCGACTGCGTTGACAGGCCATGGGCCCAATGGTACAAGAGTGGCGCATCTCAACACTTTCGGGAGGGCGGACATGCGGGTCGAGGGACACGTGGCCATGGTCACGGGAGGGGGCAGCGGCATCGGCCGGGCCTGTGCCTTGATGCTGGCGCAGGAAGGGGCGGACATCGTCGTCGCCGATATCGATGCGGCGGCGGGCGAGAGGGTAGCGGGGGAGGTCAAAGCCCTGGGCCGCGAGGCCCTGACGTTGGCCACCGATACGTCGGTCAAGAGCCAGGTCCGGAAGATCGTGGCGGAAGGGACCACCCGGTTCGGCAAGATCGACATCCTGGTGAACAACGCTGGGATCGGCGCCGGCGGTCCGGTCCGGGACCTGGACGAAGCGGTGTGGGACCGCGTGGTCTCGGTGCACCTGAAGAGCATGTTCCTCTGCTCGCAGGCGGTGATGGAATCGATGATCCAGCAGGGTTGGGGGAGGATCGTCAACACCATCTCGCGGGCCGCCTTTCGGGGGCGTGCCGGGGTCGGCCCCTATTCGGCGGCCAAAGGCGGCATGCTGGCCTTCTCGCGGGTCCTGGCCGTCGAGGCGGCCCAATACGGGATCACGGTGAACAACGTCGCCCCGGGCACCACCGTGACGCCGATGGTGGAGGCTGCCTATGGCACGCTTGAGCTCCAAGAGGAGGAGGCTCGCACCTCGGGCGTGGTGACAACGCCAGTGCGCCTGGCGTGGCCCGAGGAGATCGCGGCGGCGGTCCTTTACTACTGCGGACCCCACTCGGACCAGGTCACGGGGATGACGATCCACGTCAACGGCGGCAGCTACATGCCCTAGACACGGGGCGAAACGTGTCCTGGCGGGCTTGATCGTCGGCGTGTGCCCGCTGGGCCGAAAATGCTGATGCGGCTCAGCCGCCCGCTGGGCCGAAAATGCTGATGCGGCTCAGCCGCCCGCTGGGCCGAAATGCTGATGCGGCTCAGCCGCTCGCTGGGCCGAAAATGCCGATGCGGTTCAGCCGCCCGCTGGGCCGAAAAGCTGATGCGGCTCAGCCGCTCGCTGGGCCGAAAATGCCGATGCGGCTCAGCCGCCCGCTGGGCCGAAATGATTGAGGAGCGGCACCCCTACACTCGATGAGCAACCACGGTTGGCGGAGAATGATGGCGGACCGGTATTTGCCGGCCCTCCAGCACTCCGACTTTCGCTACCTCTGGGCGAGCAGCCTATCCGGGGGGTCCGCGGCGTGGGCGTTGATCGTCGCCCGAGGCTGGCTGGTCTTCGAGCTCTCCGGCTCCTCGTTGTGGGTGGGCCTCACGACCTTCGCCGCGATGATCCCACTCTTTCTCGTGCCGCCGGTGGCGGGATTTCTCGCCGACCGATTCGAGCGGCGGCGGCTTCTGACCTTGGCCTACGCCATCCAGTTTGTTCAGGTCGCCGGCCTGGCGATCCTGGCGCTGACCGGCCTGATCGAACCCTGGACGCTGGTCGTGTTTGCCTTCGCCAACGGGATTGCCCGGGCCGCCCAGATGCCGGTGACCCAGGCTCTGTTGCCCAACGTGGTCCCCCGAGAGCGTCTGCTCAACGCCATCGCCCTGAACGCCGCCACGCTCCACGGCTCGCGTCTCGTCGGCGCCGGGCTCATCGCTCCGCTGCTGGCGACCAGCGGCGCGGGGCCGGCGTTCATCCTCTGCACCGGCTTCTATGCGCTGGCCATGCTTCTGACGCTCCGAATTCGGACGTCGTCGACGGGCGAAATGGACCGGACGAAGAGCGGTGTTCAAAACTTCCTGGTGGGAATGCGCTACGTCTATTCGCATCCCCTGGTCCTTCCCCTGGTGGTGGTGATCTTCCTGCACTGCGCTCTGACCATGTCTTTCGAGTCGTTGCTGCCCGTGCTTTCGGCCGAGAAACTGGGCGGCGGCGACGCCGGGTTCAGCTACCTGATGATGGCCGTCGGGGCGGGGGCGCTGGTCGGCGTGCTGAGCCTGGCGACGATCCAGAGTCCTCAGACTCGAGGCCGCCTGCTGCTGTTGACCGGGCTGGCCAGCGGCGTAGCCCCCCTGGGCCTGGCGGTCTCCACGAGTCTCGTGCCGGCGTTGGCGTCCGCGGCGTTGATGGGCGGATCGCAAGCGGCGTTCATGGCCCTGACCGCAACGTTTCTTCAGGCCATCGTCCCCGACGCCATTCGGGGCCGGGTCATGAGCATCTACCTGTGGCACATCGGCGGGATGATGGCTTCCTTCAACCTGGCCAACGGCGCTCTGGCCGACACCGTCGGCGCCCCCGTGCTGCTCATCGCGCCGGGGCTCCTGTTCGTGGGCATTATCGGCTTCAGCGTTTCCAAGGAGGCGCTGCGGCAGCTGTACGCCCGAGGCGCCGTCGCCATGGCGACGGCGAGCTGAGCCGGGGCGCCGGGGCATCGCCCGACCGGACATGGCCATCGGCTGGCGACGCTACATGAACCGGCGGGCGAACTCGCGGACTGTCTCCACGCCTTGCGACGGCGGGTCGAGCTGAATAATGATGAGCTGGATGCCGTGGCGGACGTACCCGTCGATCCGCTCCTGGATCTCGCGCTTGTCTCCCATGAGAAACCACAGCCGGGCCTGCTCCGGCGTGGTTCGCACCATCTGGGTCCACCGCTGGATCTTGGCGTTAACCTCGGGTGTCTCCCACAGATAGGCGGGGATCATCAGCGATCGTTTGACCTCTCCGGGGTCCCGTCCAACGGCGGCGCAGTGGGCCTCGAACGCCTGGACCTTCTTGCCGATTCGATCGACGGACGTGTAGGTGTTCCAATGGTCGGCGTGCTGGGCCACGATTCGTAAGGCAACCTTCTCGCCCTGGGCGCCGATGACGATGGGCGGCCAAGGCTTTTGCACCGGCTTGGGCATCGCCGGCGCCGCGTTGAGAGTGTAGAACTCGCCCTGGAACGTCGCCTCGTCCTGGGTCCACAGCGCCTTGACGACCTGGATAGCCTCTTCCAGACGCCGGAGTCGCTCGCCGGGCCGGGGGAATGGCAGGCCCAGGGCGGTGTGCTCGAACTCGAACCACCCGGCGCCGATCCCGAACTCCAGCCGCCCGCCGCTGATGTGGTCCAGCGTGGCGCCCATCTTCGCCAGAACGGCTGGATGGCGGAACAGGTTGCCAGTCACCAGAGGGCCCAGACGGATGCGCGACGTCGCCTGGGCCAGCGCGCCCAGGACCAACCACCCGTCCAGAAGATCGGACTTGGGGTCCGGAAGGACGGCATCGGGCGTGGTGACGTAGTGGTCGGGGGTCCAGGCGCTCTCGAAGCCACAGTCTTCGGCTGCCTTAAAGATCTCCAGCAGCTCGGGCCAGCGCATCCCGTCGTCGGCCACCTGGATTCCGAAGGTCGGTCCGTTGGGGCTCATTGGAGCCTCCTTGGCGGCAGTGTCCTCCGGCAGCGCCTCATGGCGCGGCAGGGTGCAACGATTCTAGCAGACGACCTGGCGGTCACGTCGCGTCCGGCGGGAGGCAACAAGGCGGTGGGGAAGGCGCGCGGAGGTAGGCGAGCGAGGGCCTAGTGCGTTAAGGGGTAATCCGATACGGAACGGCGAACCCCGGCGCCAAGGTTGGACCGGGAACAGGGGCTACGATCCGTTGGGGGTCCCATCGCCGTGGCCGGCCCCGTTTCTTCCTCGAGCGATGAACTGGTTGATGTCCTCGAGGCGAAATCGCCGGTCGCCGCGGCAACCGATCCTGTAGACCGGCAGCAGGCCCATGTTTGACCAGCGACGGATGGAGTTGACATGCACGTTGAGCATCTCGGCTACGTCTCGGATCGTCAACATCCTCGAGTGCTGAAGCTCACCGTGGCGGCTGTCGGTTGTCATGTCGGGTTCAACCTGCGTTCGCATAGCGCGCTTGAAGCTGAATCGACCGGCGATGCTCATCGGCGACGCCCGTGCCGGCCGTGCCCCTGTAATAGTCATGCTACAGGTGGCGCGTTGCGGGGCACCACAGTGTCGGCTCGCAATTTGAGGTGGGCATACCCGCATTCCAACTCGTGCCGCCGGTGTAGCGGTAGCAGGAGCACAACGCTCCCGGTCCCGGAGCACCGTGCTCGATCGACTCCGTTGATTGCTCCGAATGGGCTAGCCCGTGACGAATCGCAGTTCATCCCGTAATCACTCTTTCGAGGGATGTTCAGGGAGAGGCAGGTACTAGAAAATACCAAGTAGGTAACGATGAGTTAGTTTCAGTAAGGCATAGAGGGGTAGCGCCTTGGACGTCTTCCGGCAACACTCGGCATTCAGGTTGCGAGCTCTGTTGTTGGCTCTGGCGATTCCCCTCATCGCCGCTAGCGCGGTCTTCATTTGGCAAGACTTTCATGCGCGGCGCGACGCCACGATCGCGCAGGTCCGGCTTCAATCGGCGCAGGTCAACGCTCAGCTCGAGGACTTTGTCCACACGGTGCAGGCGGCCGCCGAGGTCTACACGCGTGCTTGGACCAGAGAGCACCCGGCCACGTTTACCGACGTCCGGGCGTTGGGCGACGAAGTGCCGCCCAATATGTATCTTGAGGAGTTTGTCGCGAACCAGTCCGGATTCTCCGGCGCATCGATCATTGGCGTCGACGGTACGCTGCGCGTCTCTTCGAAGCCTTTCATTGGCGGCGTGAAGATCAGTGCGCCGGAGTTTTTCCAACGGGCGCGCGCCAGCGGACTGTTCACCGTTTCCGACGTGTTCGTCGCTGACGAGGATTCCCCTCCGGGAGCCTTGTTTGCTCAACCGTTGGTTTACGGCCCCGAGGGGATTCAGGGATTCCTCGTTCTGGAGTCCACCCTGTCCACCATTTCCGCCTCCCTCGACATGAGTGTGGGGTTCCCGAAGACCGCCAAGTCAGGCATCTTCGACAGCACGGGCAAGGTTTTGGCGGGTGCGGGACATGAGCCGCCACACCCCGGCATGGCTGCGGGTAAAGACATTTCGGCCAGCGGAGTCTGGGCCCAGGCGGTCACCCGGCCGGCAAAGGAATGGTTCGGTCCCGGCCTGGACAAGGTCGACAGGATCATTTTCTTCGGCTACCCGGAGAACACCCCCTGGATCACCACAGTCGCCTACGCCCAGTCCGAGCTCTTCGATCCGTTGTGGAACCGGCTTTACGTCTTCGGTGGAGCCCTGGCGGCAACGGCGATCGCGATGCTGTGGGTCGGCGAAATCTTCATTCGCCGTGAGCGCCGAGGGCTGCAGCAGTTGAACGCCGAGCGGACGACCCTCAAAGCGGTCATGGACGGAGCTACGGACGGCATACAGGTGTTGGACGGGGACCGCGATGTTAGCTTTGTCAATCGCAGGTTCGGGGAGCTGTTCGAGCTCAAGCCGTCGTCTGTTGTCGGTCAACCCGCGGGTCTGGTGGCCGGGCAGATCGCTTCAAAGGGCGTCGACCGGACCGAAGCCGAAGGGGAATTGCAGCAGGCCATGAGCAGCTCAGGTGACGTCGTCACTGGAGTGTTGCGTCTGTCGGGGTCTCCTCCAGCGGAGATCGAGATAACCTCTTACCCTATCCGCAACGGAAACGGCCCGCTGGGCCGGGCCATCGTCTACCATGACGTGACCAAATCCAAATCGATCCATCGGATGAAGCCGCAATTCCTGGCCACGGCCTCCCACCAACTGCGTACGCCGATGACTTCGATCCTGGCGTTGTCGGAAATGCTGGTGTCAAGAGCCGCTAGCCCGGAACAGCGCCTGAAATGGGCTCAGCACATCCGGAATCAGGCGGACCGGATGAACGCCACCATCACCTCGATGTTGAACGTCTCGCCGATCGAGTCGGGAAGGTTGGACCTGGAAGTGAGCGATTGCGACGCCATCGAGGTCTGCGAGTCCGTCATATCCGACATCCGTGACTACCGGCAGAATGGACGGCTGCACCAATTCGAGCTACGCATTCCCCGCAGTCTTCGCTGGATTCGGGCCGACGAGCACCGCTTCCGCCAGGTAGTCGAAAACTTGGTGGACAACGCGGTCAAGTACACGCCGGAAGGTGGTCTGATCGCCATGTCCGCCGAAAAGCGGGATGACGGCCTGGTCCAATTCAGCTTGAGCGACACCGGGAGGGGCATCGCGCCAGAAGAGCAAAAGAACCTATTCACGCCCTTTTATCGGGTTCCCGGCGCCACGACCGCGGACGTAGCGGGGACTGGATTGGGCCTGTACATCGCCAAGAACCTGGTGGAGCTGCACGGCGGCAACCTCTGGGTGGAAAGCGTTCCGGGCAAGGGGAGCACGTTCTTCTTCACCTTGCCCATGGCCCAACGTGGGGGCTCGATGAGACCGATCGCGACAAATGGCGGTATGGCCGCCGCCCAACCAGGTGCCTTGGCGCACGCCGGTTAGACCGAGCGCCCTGGGGACAGACCTATTATGAGTACAAACCAGAAACTCTTGATTGTGGAAGACGACGAGTCGGCCAGGAGCGTCATTCGGGACGCGTTGGACGTGATTGTAGACCTGGATTTTCTCGAGGCCAGCAACGGAAGCGAGGCATTGAGGGTGGTGAATGAGTCCAAGCCCGACGTGGTGCTGTTGGACCTCCTGATGCCGGAGCTGGACGGGTTCGAGGTGTTGAAGCGGTTGCGGCTCGACAGCGGCCGGGGCCGGATCAAGGTGCTGGTGATCAGCGCGCTAACCGAACCGGCTCTGATCGAGTTGCTGTCCGAGCTGGGCGCCGATGGCGTGGTCCCCAAACCGTTTCACGTCGACGAGCTGACGTCGATGGTGCAGCAGGCGGTGGACGACGTCCGGGCGTGCCGCCTCGGTCAGGGCATCGGTCGCGGGACGTCGAATGCGGAATACCGGTCGAGACCAGGCCAGCTCGAGTCAAAGAGAGGGTAACGTGAGGGACCGGCCAGAGAGCTCGCAAGAGTCGTGGCGCAGCATGTTTGCCGTCCAGGAGAGTGTTCGGCAAGAAGTTGCCCACCTCCTCCACGGGACGGTGCAGAGCCGGCTGCTTGTCGCTGCCCACAAGCTTCGGAACCACGCCGCAGCGGTCGAGAGCGATCACCCTGATATCGCCAAGCAAGTGGTGGGCATCGCCGACCTCCTCGACGACCTGAATGGCGACAAAATCTCGGGAATCGTTCGCAGGCTTCATCCGCCAACGATCCGCGTGAGCTTGCTCGCGGCATTGCGGTCCTTGGCCGGAGATCTCCAAAAGCGGTCCAAAGTAACGGTGGACATCCAAGTGCGGGATTCCGCGCTGCATGATCTGATCCATGGCGGCCTCCCGGAAAACGTGAGGCTGGTGCTGTATCGTTTGGTCGAGCAGGCGCTGATCGATCAGGAGAAAATCGCCCCGAGCGGCAAGATCACCGTGACCATCGGTACGCCGAGCGAAAGCGTCGTCACCGTATCCATTCAGAGTGACGGGCACGGTCCGGCTCTTGGGGGGCGGCAGCGAGCACACAAACCACGCTGGCTTGGCGATTATTGGGCGGCCGCCGATGGCACGGTCGAGTTTCGAAGCCTTCGGGGCGGAGGTGTCAACGTGGTGGCCTCGCTGGCTGCCGAACGAGGTTAGGCGGGGCCTCACCCAGCCGAGGATCCTCCCAGACTTCTCCTTTGTTCCGCGCCAATCGAATCCCGTTGGGCGAGTAGCTCTAGCGCACCCCATCCCGTTGGCACCTGCTGTGCTACCGCGCCCCTGGCGCCAGCCGCCGCTCGCGGCACGACCGGTCGCGTTGTCTGGATAGACTTTGTTGAAAATGGCAACGACTTGTCACCTTGCCGTAACCCGGCGACAGTACATCCCCGTACGCCCTGAGATCCAGGTGCGTCGAGCCCTTCGATAGGATTGGACGAAGCGCCGGTGGCTCCACGTCGGGTGGAGGGAGCGACCGGCGTCGTCCGCTGGCGGGCCGCGTGTACACTAGAGACGCAAGCGCTCGCGGGTGTCCGCTACGCGGTCGCGGCCAATCTCGCGGCAACCACCGTTCAGAGGAGGGATGCCTTTGCTGTCCGATAAAGTCCGAGCCTTCGTCGCCGAAAACAACACTGCGGTGCTGACGGCGCATCGTAAAAACGGCGGGTTGCAAATGAGTATCGTCACCTGCGGCCCGTATCGGGAGGGCGTGGCCTTCACGACCACCGAAGACCGAGCCAAGCTGATCAACTTGAAGCGGGACGCCCGCTGCGCCCTGCTGATCTCCAAACGTGACTGGTGGGGCTACGTCGTTCTGGACGGCAAAGCTCAGATCCTGTCGGCGGACAACACCGACGGCGAGGAGCTGCGGATGGCGCTTCGGGACGTCTATCGGGCCGCCGCCGGCAAGGAGCATCCCGACTGGGAAGAGTACGACCAGGCCATGCGCGACCAGCGGCGGGCGGCGGTCATCGTCGTGCCCGACCACGTCTACGGCACCGCCGTTTAGCCGTCCCGGTCGAGGGCCCGCCGCACTTCCCGCTGCAAGGCGTAGGCGGGACGCTCCAACGGATGGTGTTCGTTGTTCTTGCCCCGGTGGCCTCGCTTCCGCAGCCGCCAAACGTAGGAGGCCAGGAAGCGCAGCCAACCGGCCTTGCGTTGCTGGCGGACGTGGAGCATCTCGTGAGCGATCAAGGCTAGGCCCCGCTTGCTCTCGGGGTCGTACCGGGAGGGGGCGAAGTTGACCACCTTGTTCCAGGTGATGGCCCCCTGCTTGAGCACCCGCCGGCAGACCCAGGACATCAGGCCTCGTTCGGTGTGACGAAAGGAATCGAGCTCTTCGGTCGAGAACCAGGGCGAGAGCTTGGCTTTCGCCGACTCAGGCAACGGCATCGCCGCCTCCGAACGATGTCAGTCCCGCAGGCGAGGCATGACCTCGCTCACCACCAGGTCCAGCGACTCCTGGCCCAGCTCTAAAGGCATCCCGCCCATCAGCGGATGGAAGCCCAAGCCGGCGGCGGGCCCCATTGCCTCCTGAAGCCGCTTGCCAAACGCCACCGCCTCGTCCGGCGTCAGGATGGAGTACGCGGCGGCGGAGCGAAGCGCGTCGGAGCCGCTGACCGGTTCGTAGGGGAGATTCGGGTCGTCAACCGCGTACTTTCCGTACTCGTTCATCTCGTAGAGGGCGTGAGGGGCGATACGCTGCCAGGCGGCGTCGGGATCGCGGGACACGTGAAGGAAGAGCGGACTGGTGGGCGCGTTCTCCGGCAGGGGCGGGCCCGGGTCCTTCCCCAGCTTTTCAAGCTCGCTGCGGTAATCGGCCATCCATCGTGGCTGCGCGGGGCTAAAGGCGTCGGCGAGGCGCGCGGCACGGCGTGCGGCTGCCGCCGAGTTCCCACCCATGATCAGGGGCGGGCGAGGCTTCTGCACCGGCTTGGGCATCATCCGAACGTTCTTGAGCTGCCAGTGCCGCCCTTGGAAGCTGAACTCTTCCTCTTCCCAGCAGAGGCGAATGATCTCCGTCCCCTCTTCCATGCGGCTGGCCCGCTCCTCGCGAGGAATGCCGTAGCCCTCGAACTCGTTGCGGCGGTAGCCGCCGCCCACGGTGAGCTCCAGCCGTCCGCCGCTGATGATGTCGACGATCGCGGCGTCTTCGGCCACCTGGATGGGGTGTTTCAACGGCAGGAGGACCAGGCTGAGGTTGATGCGTATTCTGCTGGTGCGGGCAGCGATGGCTGCAGCCACGGGGAGGATCGACGGCACGTAGCCGTCTTCGACGAAATGGTGCTCGGAGAGGATGACCCGAGCGAAGCCGTGCTCGTCGGCCCAGGCCACCTGGTCCAGGAAGCGAGCGTAGTATTCGTCGAACGGTATGCGCCACTGGGGAGGGTTCCGGAGGTCGTAGCGTAGGTTGAACTGCATGGGTGATGCTCCATTTCCGCCGAATGGCAGCCAGGTTGGCGCGGGCCGGCGCCGCGGTTTACGCGAGGAAGCCGCCGTCGACCGCCAGCAGATGGCCCGTGACGAAAGACGTCGCATCCGAGCAGAGCCAGAGGACCGCTTCGGCGACCTCGTCGGCCTCGCCCATGCGCCCCAAAGGGTGCATCTTCTCCATGACCTCGAGCAGCTGAGGGTCGCTTCCCACACGGGTGGTCATGGGCGTATGAATGCCGCCGGGGCAGACGGCATTGACGCGGATTCTCTGGCCCGCGTACTGCTGCGCCGCGATCTTGGTGAGATGGGCCACACCGGCCTTGGATACGCCGTAAGCGCCCGCGCCGGCGGCGCCCGAGAGGCCGGAGATCGACGACGTGTTGACGATGGCGCCTCCTCCTCCCTGCTTCAGCATCTGCTGGACCGCATATTTGAGGCACAGCCACACGCCTTTGAGGTTGATGGTGAGAGTCCGGTCCCAGTCGTCCTCGGGACAGTCGGCCAGCTGGGCGTTTGCGCCCTCGACGCCGGCGTTGTTGAAGGCGCAGTCCAGCCGGCCATAGGTGCTGACGGCGTGGGCTACCATCGCTTCGACGTCGGCGGCTTGGGTCACGTCGCACTGCACGAAGGTGGCGCCGCCGCCGGCTCTCGTGATCATTTCGACCGTCTCGCCGCCGCCATCGGCGTCGACGTCGGCGATGACGACCTGGGCGCCTTCCCGCGCGAAGGCCAGGGAGGTGGCCCGGCCGATCCCCGACGCTCCTCCGGTCACCGTGGCGATCTTTCCTTCCAGGCGTCCTGCCATCCCCGCGCCTCCTTTCAAAGGCCCATCGAATCCGTGCACGGGCCGATCGAGTCCTTTGCCGCGTTCGGACGGCTCTTGCCCGCGCCCGCACTATACATGAACACGTGGCGTTATCAACCCCACCTCACCCGCGAATGCTGGACTCGAACGCGGGGCAGGCCCCGCACTTTTCTTTCCGGGTGGACGCGTGCTATAGTGCCCAAAACCCGGACCTGGAGGTGGGTGATGCCGCTGGACCCGCAAGCACGGACCGTCCTCGATCAAATGGCAGCCCTGGGCGTGCCGGCGATGAACACGTTGGCGCCCGAGGTGGCTCGGGCGAACGTCGAGGCCGCGCCTCGGCCCGAGGGGCCCGAGGTGCATCGCGTCGAGGACCGGACCTTCCCCGGCCCCGCCGGCGACGTCCCGGTGCGTGTCTACACGCCCGAGGGCTCCGGCCCCTTCCCGGTCCTGGTCTGGTTCCACGGCGGCGGGTGGGTCATCGGCAGCCCCAGCATGTCGGACGCCACGATGCGCATCATCGCCAACGAGGTCGGTTGCGTGGCCGTGTCCGTCGACTACCGCCTGGCTCCCGAGTCGAAGTTTCCCGCTGCCGCCGACGACTGCTACGCCGCGACGAAGTGGGTTGCCGACAGCGCGGCGGCCTTGAACGTGAACGGCGGCAAGATCGCCGTGGGCGGCGACAGCGCCGGCGGCAACCTGGCCGCCGTGGTGTCGCTGATGGCCCGCGACAAGGGCGGCCCTCCGCTGTCCCTTCAGGTCCTGGTCTATCCGGTGATCGAACCGGACTACTCCCGGCCGTCGTACCGGGAGAACGCGGAGGGCTATCTGCTCTCCAAAGAGATGATGGTCTGGTTCTGGGACCTGTATCTGCGAAACGAGGCCGATGCGTCGAACCCCTACGCCGCGCCAATCAAGGCGGCGGACCTCAAGGGCGTCGCCCCCGCGCTGGTCATCACCGCCGAGTTCGATCCGCTGCGAGACGAAGGCGAAGCCTATGGCCAACGCCTGGCCGACGCCGGGGTGCCGACGGTGTGCTCCCGGTACGATGGCATGATCCACGGCTTCTTCGGCATGGTCGAAGCCATCGACCGGTCGCGCGTCGCGATCAAGGAAGCGTCCGACGCCCTGAAGCGGGCCTTCGCCGGCTAGCGCCCACGATCGGCGCTCAGCAGGACTTGCGTTGGACGACGGTCTCGCAAGAGTTGGCGGGCAGCACCTCCACCTGGCCCATCTGTGCGAAGGGCGCGACGAACTGGTCCACCTGACCCCGGTCACCCGCCTCGAGGATAATGTAGAACGTGTGGGCGCCGTCGACGACGGCTTCGCCATGGATCGTGATCCCCATAGCCGCGGCGTTACTCTGGGACACATGCTTTAACAACATCGGACCCATTTCTGGATGTCCCGCCGGGCACACCTCAGCCTCGTGACTGTGTTTGACAACGAACAGGGCCATCGTCTTGCCTCCTGCTTTCAGTAGTCGAGCATCAAGGGCCAATAATCGCTACGATGCCGGCTCCACGCCGACCGGAGTGGTCCCAATCACCTGCCGTTGCTCCAGCTCGGCGAGCTCGGCGCCGCTGAGGCCCAGGAGGCCCTCGAGGACACGGCGGTTGTCCTGTCCCACGGTCGGCGCGGGGCGGCTCCAGCGCAGCGGCTTGCCGTCGACCAGGAACGGCGTGCGCGCGTAGGGCTGAACGCCCACCTCCTCACGACGCAGCCGCTGTTGGAACCGGCGCTCTTTGAGGTGGGGGTCGCCCAGCAGGCCCGGAGCGTTCAAGGCAGCGCCGGCGGTCACGCCGGCCTCTTGAAGCTGACGCATGACGTCGAGCTTGTCCCGGTCCTTGGTCCACCAACCGATGAGGGCGTCCAGCTCATCCTGATGCCGCCAGCGGCCCAGCTCGTCGTCGAACCGCCGGTCCCGGGCCCACTCGGGGTCGCCCATGGCCCGGACCAGGCGCTGCCACTCATCGTCCCCATACACCGCGATGGCGACCCACTGGTCGTCGCCGGAGCAAGGGTAGAAGTTGTGCGGCGCCGCCGAGGGGTGGCGGTTGCCCGTCCTGTCCATCACCCGGCCGTTGAGCTGAAGGTCCATGACCGGCTCGGCGCTGAACGCCGTGAGCGCCTCCAGGTGCGCCAGGTCCACGTGCTGGCCCTTGCCGGTGCGGCGCCGATACTCCAGGGCGGCCATCACCGCGAAGGCGCCGAACATGCCCATGATGGGGTCGGCGGCGGCGCCGATGTTGGACGGCGGGCCGTCGGCGAAACCGGTGTGATGGGCGATGCCCGAGAGCTGCTCCATGTTGAAGGCGAATCCCGTGTAGTTCTTCCAGGGCCCGCTGTCGCCGAAACCAGGCATCGATATGGTAACGACGTTGGGGTTCTGCTCCCGCAGGACCTGGGGCGTCAGCCCAAAGTTCTCCATCACGCGAGCGCTGTAGTTGTCCATCACTACGTCGGCGATGCCGACCAGCCGTTTGAGCAGCGCCGTCCCTTCCGGGCGGGCGAGGTCCAGGGTGACACCCAGCTTGTTGAGATTGAAGGCGTTGAAGACCGGCGCCTGCTCCCACACCCGCTGGCCGGCGGCGCCATAGCCGCCGCGGTAGCCGTCCAGGTGCTGGATCGATTCGACCTTGATGATCTCCGCGCCGAGCGCGCCCAGCTCCATGGCGGCGAAGGGGCCGGCCCACCACATGCTGAGGTCGATGACGCGTACGCCTTCGAGGGGCAGTCTCACGCGGGTCTCCTAGATCGCTCCCTGCTCCCGGAGCGTGACCAGCTCCGCCGGCGAGAGGCCCACCAGTCCGCAGTAGACCTCGGCGTTGTGCTCGCCCAGGGCCGGGGCCGGCGACCGCAGCCGCCAGGGCGATTCGGTCATTCGCACCGGCGCTCCGGGTTGCTCGACGCCGCCCAGGGCGGGATGGTCGACGCGAGCGAAGTAGTCGCGGTCGCGGAGCTGGTCCGACTTCAAGATGTCCTCGGCCGTCGACACCAGGCCGGTGGCGACACGCCACGACTGGCCCTCGTGAAAGAGCTCGTGCTTGCCCTTGCCGGCAATGGAAGCCTCGGCTCGTTTCCGCAGCTCGCCGGTATGCTCCCAACGCCCGGTGGCGACGGCGAAGCGTTCGTCGTCCAGGAGGTCGGTCAGCCCCATCCACTGGCACATCAGCTCCCAGTGGTTCTCCGTGAGGGTGTTCACTCCGAGGTAGCCGTCGTCGCACCGGAGGATGCCCTGGCTGGGGAAGGGGTACATGCCCCGAGTCTCGATGACGCCGGTCATCGCGTAGCGGAGGGCCGAGGCCGGGAGCATGTGGACGACCGTCTCCATCAGGGAGAGATCCGCGGAATGCGGCCGTCCGGTCTCCTGGGCCAGGCGGTAGACGCCGATGGCGGCGGATGCCGCCTGCAAGCCGCCGACTTGAAGGGCCAGGTCGAGCCCGGCCTGGAGCGGCGGCCTGTCACTTTGGCCCAGGTACTGAGCCCATCCTCCCAGGGCGCACAGCACCATGTGATCGGCCCGGTAATCGCGATAGGGCCCGGTCAGGCCGAAGTTGGTGATGGAGAGGGTGGCCAGCCTCCTGTTGGCCTTGGCCAGGGTGGCGTGCTCCAGGCCCAGCCGCTCCAGCACCCTGGGCGGGTGGGAGGTGATCGCCAGGTCGGCCCAGCGGACCAGCTCCCGCAGGATGGCCTGTCCCGACGCCGTCTTGAGGTTCAACGTGACGCTTCGCTTGTTGGCGTTGAGATAGACGAACCTGCCGCTGGCCTCGGAGTTGGGCCGGTCGCCGGGGAACGGCCCCAAACGCCGGGCGACGTCGCCCAAGCCTGGCCTCTCGACCTTGATGACCTCGGCCCCGTACTCCCCGAGCAGCTTGGTGCAGAAGGGTCCCGCCAGGTGCTGGGTCAGGTCGAGCACTCGCACGTGGGAGAGAGCGCCGTCGTTCATGGCACGGTCCGCCCTGGTTGTGGAGACATGGCGCCGCGCTGGCGCCACTCGTGGGTCGGGTATTCGGGCTCGGGTTGTCGCATGATCAGGAACCTGGCTCCCATGAAGGAGTGGGGATGGACGACCAGCCGGGTGGCGGCGTTGCCCATGACCGCGATGCCCTGGGACCGCAGGTGCCGGGCAACCGCGTCAGGGTCCTGGGAGATGAGGCAGATGCTGTGCAGGCCCACTCCCTGGGTCTCGATGACGCGGCTCAGCTCGGAGTTTCCCTCTTCCAAGGGCTCGAGGACCGAGACCCGGGAGCTGCCCAGGGTGAAGAAGATGCTCATCTTGGCCATCTCTCCAGAGACGCGGGTCCCCACCTCGACGCCGCCCAGGACGTCGGTGAAGAATCGCCCTGCCGCCACCACGTCCTTGACCAGCAGCGAGATCGACCACAGCGAATGCGGGTCCAGCTCAGGCCCGGTGTCCCAATCCGCCGGCTCCCAGTCCGGCGCCAGCCGCGGGTCGCCGGGCAGGTCGGCGTCGGTGAGCTCGAAGGGGATGCCGTGGGTGTCGGAGGGGTCGAGGACCAGGCGTCTGGGGCCGCGCTCGAGGACCCGCACGCCGTGCTGGAGGAGCGTCTCGTGTGCCTCGCCGACGTTCGGCACCCGAAGCGTCACCGAGTGGAAGCGTCCGCCGTGCCGGGCCACGTAGGGGTCCGGCGTTGGGGCGTCGGGCGGCGTGTCGATCAGCTCGATGCACAGGTCATGGAAGAGGAGCAGCGAGGCCTCCCGCTGCTGGGCGTCCAGATAGCCATCGTAGAATTCGCGGGCGCCCAGGGCCTCCCGGTACCGCCGCTTGGCGGCCTCCCGGTCCCGAACGGCATGGGTAACGTGGGCCAGCTTCTGAACGTGGATCATGATCTATTGGACGTACCGCGGGAAGGGTCGGAGAATGCCTAAGGATAAAGGGCGCTTCTCGAAAAGGTCAAGGCGAGATGTGGGCGGTCTACCGTATGTTCGGTCCATCGTTGACGGCCTCGCCGGGGCTCCTTTATCATGGCGGTCATGGCCGACCGAATCAAACCGTTTCCGGTTATCGACGACGACAATCGAGACTTCTGGGAAGGCGCTCGCCGCCACGAGCTGATCATCAAGCGCTGCGGCGACTGCGGGTTCTACATTCACTATCCCAAGCCGTTCTGTCCCAAGTGCTGGTCGGAGAACGTCCAGCCCACCAGGGTCAGCGGCCGGGGCCACGTGTTCACGTTCAACATCGTGCGCCAGCAGATCGCCCCGGGCATTCCGCCGCCCTACGTGGTGGCCCTGGTGGCGTTGGAGGAGCAGGAGGACGTGCGCGTGGTCGCCAACATCGTCGAGTGCGCGCCCGAAACGGTCTCCATCGGCATGCCGGTGGAGGTCACCTTTCAGCAAGAGGACGAGGAGCTGACGATACCGCAGTTCAGGCCGGCGGCGCGGGCCGGCGGGGCGTCATGATCTCCCACCGGGACAAGGTCGCCGTCGTGGGCGTCGGCTTCAGCCGGGTCGCGCGGTCCAGCGGGATGACGGTTACGGGCCTGGCCATCGAGTCGTGCATCAACGCGCTCAGGGACGCCGGCCTCAAGGCCGAGGATGTTAACGGGCTCGGCGGGGCCAGTCCTCCCAACGCCATGGACGTGGCCGAAGGCGTCGGCATTCCCCAGATGTCGTGGTACTGCAACTTCGCCTACGGGCCGGCGGCGGTCACCGGGCTGATCGAGGGCGTCTCCGCGGTGGCCAGCGGGATGTGCGACACGGCCCTGGTCTATCGGAGCATCGTCCGGCCGCGGCCGTCGAAGCTGCCGCCGGTGGCCCAGGCGGCCATGGCCAGCTCGGCGGCGATGTGGCCCGAAGCCCCATTCCGGGCGCCCTACGGGGCCAACAACATCCTCTCGTGGGCGTCGATGTGGATGCGACGCTTCATGCACGAGACGGGAGTCACCCAGGAGCAGCTGGGCAACATCTCGGTCACCCTCCGCAAACACGCGTCGATGAATGAACGGGCGGTGATGCGCGATCTCATCACCATCGACGACTACCTCGCGTCTCGTTTCATCGCCGAGCCGCTTCGTTTGCTCGACTGCGATTTCCCGGTGGACGGCGCCGGGGCGGTGGTGCTGGTCCCCGCGGAGCGGGCGCGAGACTTTCCGCATCCGCCGGTCCTGGTCGCGGCGGCGAACTTCGGCGTCGGCCCGAGGCCCAACTGGGAGCAGTGGGACGACATGCGGAACCAGGCGTCCAAGTACGCCGCCGAGCGGCTGTGGGCCATGAGCGGGCTATCGCCGGGCGACGTGGACGTGGCCGGCCTCTACGACGGCTTCACCTATCTCACCGCGCTGTGGATCGCCGACCTGGGCCTCTGCAAGCTGGACGAGCTGGGCGACTTCATCGGCGGCGACAGCATCGGGCTCGGCGGCAAGCTTCCGTTGAACACCAGCGGCGGGCAGCTCTCCGAGGGCCGCATCCACGGCATCGGCCTGATCAACGAAGTGGTCCTGCAGCTGCGGGGCCAGTGCGGCCAGCGACAGGTCCAGGGGGCCGAGGTGGGCGTCGCCTCCAACGGCGGCGGGCCGCTGGCCGGCGCGGTGATCTTCCGGCGGGGGTAGGCAGCGCGCGTCAGGCCTTGCCCGTCGCCTGGCGGTACTCCTTCGCGGCCTCATCGAGGGCGGCGACGATCTGGGGCATCGCATCGTCGATGTCCCGCGTGTCGACCCTGGCCGCCAGGTCGTGGGCGCCCGCTTTTTGAAGCACGCTGGGCATCCGGTTGCGCAGGCAGTCCAGCGCCCATGCCCGAGGATCGCCGATGACGGCGGTGTCCAGCAAGACGCGCTCCTGGGCCTTCTCCTTCTGGAACGAGTAGTGGTAGTGAGGCTGGGCGTCGAAGACGTCGAAACGGAAGTGCTCCACCAGCTCGCCCTGCTCCTCGCCGAAGACGAAGATCGAGACGCCGCCATCGTCCACGCGGGTGTAGCCGGCGCTCTCGCGGGAGTACTCGCGCTCCATCCCCACTTCCTTGAGGTACTCGCTGGCGATCTTATCGTTGAGCAGCCGATAGCCGACGCCGATGGTGATCGCCCCCGCCTTGATGTATCGCGTATGCTCGGGGATCACCGGTATGGGCAGGAAAGGGTGTCGCGTCCCTACCATGTCGGTCTCCTTTCGTGTTGATGTGCGCCGGTTCGGGTCTGGACCGGCCGATTGTGCCAGCAGTCTAGATGCTGCCCAGGGCCGCGTCAACAGAGGCGCCATCACCGGCGCCCGCTCGATTCGACGACAACGACGGTTCTCTTGCCCCCGTGGGGTCGCTGTGGTACAAATCAGGCCAGCTTGAAGGCGGCGGACTCCGGAGGAGGCCATGCTCAAAGGCTACCGCATCATCGACGTCGATGGGCACGTGCAGGAGCCCGCCGACCTGTGGGAGAAGTGGATCGAGCCCGAGTTCAAGGACGACGCGCCCACGCTCGTCGACGGCCGGCGCTTCTATCGCGGCCAGGAGTCCAGCTACAAGCTCAGCGCCTCGGTCCGCGACCACTTCGCCCGCAAGACGCTGAGCACGTACAAGGAGTACATAGACGCCGGCTGGGGTCCCGAGTCGCAGATCAAGGCGATGGACCGGATGGGGGTGGACGTATCGTTCCTGTATCCCACGCAAGGGCTGTTCATGTGGCACTTTCGGAACATGGACCCGGGCACCGCGGGCGCCGTCGCTCGCGCCTACAACAACTGGCTGTACGACTTCTGTGAGTACCAGCCCGACCGTCTGAGGCCCGTCGCCGGCCTGAGCCTGCAAGACCCCGGCGAGGCGGTGGCCGAGCTGCGGCGGACCCACGACGAGCTGGGGATGACCGCCGTGTACATCCGGCCGAACCCCGTCGACGGCCGCGTGCTCAGCAGTCCCGACTACGAAGAGCTGTGGGCCGAGTGCGAGGAACGGAACGTTCCCATCGGGTTCCACGAAGGCGCGCATGCGCCGCTGGCCACCGCCGGCCAGGACCGCTTCGAGACCGACTTCGCGCTGTGGTCGTGCTCCCACCCGATGGAGCAGATGATGGCCTTCCTGGCGCTGCTGGAAGGGGGAGTGCTGGAGCGTCATCCGAACTTGCGGGTTGCTTTCCTCGAGGCCGGCTGCGGGTGGGTCCCCTATTGGCTGTGGCGGCTGGACCAGCGGTACAAGAACGTCGGCTTCGAGGTCGAGCAGCACGTGAAAATGAAGCCGTCGGACTACTTCAGACGCCAGTGCTGGGTGGCCCTGGAGGCCGACGAGCCCTACCTGGCCGACGTCATCGGCTACATCGGCGAAGACCGGCTCCTGTTCGCCAGCGACTACCCCCACCCGGACCACGAGCCCGACCTGACGGAAGAGATCGTGGAGCTGGAAGGCGCTCTCTCCAAAGCGACGCTGAAGAAGATTCTGGAGGACAACCCCATCGCCTTCTACGGCGACGCGTAAGAGTCACTCCCCCATCGTCCTCGTCGAGCATGGCGCTTTGCCTGGGTTCAGGCAGCTTGAAATGGGGCATTCCGATTAAGGTGACCACAATCGGACCTGGGTAACCTCGGGTACGATGAATACGTGGGACTTAGAGAGGAACTGTACTGGTGGCGGGTATGAAAGCCCTGACGAGCGAATCTAGGCGCCTCAAAGGCACAATCACTGAAAGGTTCCCTTCGCCATTGTCGGTGGGTATCGCTTTGGTTTTTATCGCTCTCATAGCTACTACCGTCGTTGCAGCCCTGTTCATCCGTTCTACCAGCGAGTCGGCAAGCCAGCGCAATCTTGAAGACG
>JACZVV010000106.1 GCA_022572465.1 Chloroflexota bacterium | reverse complement strand
ACCGGGCGCTGAAGGAGAAGCGTATCGCCGGCGCGGCCCTGGACGTGTTCTCACAAGAGCCGCTGCCCGCCGACAGCCCCCTCCGGGAGCTGGACAACGTGATTCTGACGCCCCATCTTGGCGGAGCCACGCCGGGCCAGACCAAGGTGCAGACCCGCATCGTCGTGGAGCAGGCGTTGGCGCTCCTCGATGGGCGCGAGCCGCCGCACATGCTCAACCCCGAGGTAGCGAAGACAGCCATCGAGGCCTTGCACCGCTAGGCGGTCGCCTCCAGGCAGACAGAGCCTCGGATCACGTTACGGACCGGCCGAACGCAGCTCGAGGAGCGTAACCTCGGGACGCGCGAAGAACCGCAGCGGCAGAAACGTGGTGCCCAGGCCGGGGCTCACGTGCATCACCGTCGACCCTCGCACGATGACGCCCGACGGACGCTCCATCGGCAAAACGGTCGCCGTGGTCGGCGTGCCGAGCAGCGGGAAGCGAATCTGGCCGCCGTGGGTGTGACCGCTGAGCACCAGGGCCACGCCCCGCCGGGCGGCGTTGCCCAGCACGTCGGGCGAGTGGCTCATGAGGACGACCGGCGCCGACTCCCGTCGAGCATCCTCTGAAAGGGACCGGTCGCCTTCCGCCGACCCCAGGGCCGCGTCCAGGTCGTCGGCCTCGTTGAACATGTCGGCGATGCCGGCCAGGGTGAATCGCGCCGAGCCATGCTCGACCGTCACACTACGGTTGACCAGCATCGTTACGCCGGCGTCTTCCAGCGCCTGAAAGATGTGGCCGGTGTCCAGCGCTCGCTTCGCCTTGAATTGTCCCTTTCCTGGGAAGCGCTTCCGGTACTCGGTGTGCTCGTGGTTGCCGGGAATGCCGTAGACGATCCTGTCGCGCGAGTACTCCCCCAGCGCCACGCACGCTCGTTCCAGTCCCGTGGGGCCGGCGATGAAGTCGCCGGTGAACAAGACCAGGTCGGCCTGCAGTTTCTTGGCCACCCGGAGAAAACGCTCGGCCGGGCAAGGGCGGGTGCCGATGTGCAGGTCCGACAGGTGAAGAATCGTCAGGCCGTCCAGGCGGGCGTCCCACTTCGGAAGGTACAGGACGCGGCGCCTGATTCGCAGCCAGTTCGGCTCGACGAAGACTGCGTACACGAGAACGCCAGCCACCGCTGCGGCGATCGAGAGGGCTACGATTGGTCCAACCATCAGCGTGTCGGCTACAAGGCCGACCTGGAAGTATACCGCACCGCCTGAGAGCCCGGCGAGCCGGCGAGCAGCGCGGCTCTCCGCTCTAGAGCCTATTCGAAAATAAGGACTACCCGAATGGGACCACCCTCACCCTAACCCTCTCCCTCGAAAGGCGAGGGGGTTTTGTAATAGCTCTAGCGATTGTGGAACATGGGGACGATCTCGCGGGCGACGCGCTCCGTCTGGGCCAGGGTCTGCTCCGGCGGTCCCATGGCCCGAAGGACGAACTTGGTCGCGCCGTGACGGACATAGTCCTCGATGAGGGACGCCAGGTCCTCGATGCTGCCCAGTCCGCAATACGTCTCAGGCGGAGCGTCGCTCCTCACTCGAAGCATGAACGGTGAGGCCAGGTCCATCGCCTCTTGGCGGCTGTCGGCCAGGCAGTAGCTGATGATGGTGCCGTAGTGGTCCTCGGGGACGGACCGGCCGTGCTCGGCCGCGGCGATGCGGATCCTCTCGATTCCATGGCCCACCTCTTCGGGCGACAGGAACGAGGTCAGCCAGCCGTCGCCGAGGCGGCCGACCCGCTGGAAGGCGGGCTCCGTTCGTCCGCCGATCCAGATGGGAGGACACGGCTTCTGGTGCGGTTTGGGCTCGATGGTGACTTCCGTCGTGTGGTAGTACCGGCCGTCGAAGGTCACGTTGTCCTCGGTCCACAGCCGCCGCATCAGGGCGATGGCCTCGTCGGTGCGGCCCGCGCGCTGCTTGATGTTCACGCCGCAGGCCTCGAACTCGGCCGGGTTGTCGGTGCCCAGGCCGACGGCGGGAAGCAAACGGCCGCCGGAGATGAAGTCGATGGTGGCGATCTCCTTGGCCAGGACCGTGGGGTTGCGCAGCGGCAGCGCCAGGACGCTGTTGCCGAACTTCATCCGTTTGGTCCTGCCCGCCAGTGCGGCCATCATGGCCATCGACTCCAGGCTGGGCGTGGCCGAGACGATACGGTCGGAGAGCCAAATGGAGTCGACGCCCAGGTCCTCGCACATGTCCACGAACTCCCACAGGTAGGCCGGGTCCTTCTTGGGAAAGGGCCAGCCGATGAGGCCGGTCCCGATTCGGGTCTTCATAGCTTTGTCCTGCTTACTTTTGTTGCCGCGGATGAGCCGCCCACGAACACCACGCCGGTCACTTACTAGCTGCTTACTTTCTCTCCTCATCGTCTCGTTTCGGAAGCCCGTTACAGCCGGCGTAAGTCGGTCTCCCCAGGCCGGAGCCCTCCAAAGGGCGCGGCCTCACGCCGGCTTGAACTTCGGCAGCGTGACCTCGTCGGTCACATCCTCGAACGTCACCTGAACCGGCATGCCGATACTGACGTCGCCGGGTTCGCACTCGACGATGTTGGTCATCATCTGAACGCCGCCCTCGTCCAGCTCCACCATGGCCACCACGTAGGGCGCCTCCTCCCGAAACCCTGGAGCCATGTTCTGGCGAATGACACTGAAGGTGTGGACCTTCCCCTTTCCGCTGCACCCAACCCACTCGACATCGCCGCTGTAACAGAACGGGCAATGGCTCCTGGGATAGAAGTAGTGCTTCGAGCAGCTCTTGCACTGCTGGACCTGGAGCCGGTGCTCCTTGAGCGCGCTCCAGAACGGTTCCGATTCCATGTTGGGAACCGGCAATGGCTTCACGTAGGGTTTCTTGTCCTCAGTCATGTCACCTACTCGCTGGTAAGGATTACTGTGACGCCGCTGTGCCGGGTGCCGTAGAACCCGCCGATGCCGTGGACCGCGGCCACTTTGGCGTTGGGGACCTGGCGGTCCGTCCCGGCGAAGTCGCCCCGAAGCTGACGCGTGGCTTCGACGAGCAGGAACATTCCCCTCATGCCTGGGTGGCAGGACGAGAGCCCGCCGCCATCGGGGTTCACCGGCAGCTGGCCGCCGAGGCCGATGCGCCCGTCTTCGACGAACGCGCCGCCTTCGCCTTTCTTGCAGAAGCCCAGGTCTTCCAACGTCATGATGACGTTGATGCTGAACGCGTCGTAGATCATGGCGAAGTCGACGTCCTGGTGCGATACGCCCGACTCCTTGAAGGCGATGGGGCCGGACTGCGCCGCGGCGGAAACGGTGAAGTCCCGATGGCCGCTGCTGCTGTGCATCGCCGCTTCGCCCGAGCCCAGGAGCCAGACGGGCTTGGTCTTGGCGTTGCGAGCGATGTCGGGGTGGGCGACGACGACCGCACCGCCGCCGTCGCTGATGATGCAGCAGTCCAGCAGGTGCAGCGGGTCGCAGATCAGCCGCGAGTTGAGCACGTCATCGACGCCGATGGGGTCGCGGTACTTGGCGTAGGGGTTGAGCCCGGCGTGCCGGCGCATCGTAACGCCCACCTCGGCGAGCTGCTCGGGCTTGGTCCCGTACTGGTGCATGTGGCGCTGGGCGCACAACGCATAGGTGCCGATGAGCGGCAACCCCCACGGCTCTTCGAAGCTGTACTCGACGGGGACCTCGCCTCCCGCTCCGCCGATCCGCGTGCCCGTGCCGATGCGCCGGCCCTCGGTGGTGGGGAGGCTGCCGTAGGCGATGCCTACGACCCTGGCCCGTCCCGCGGCGATGGCCTCCATGGCGCGAATCAGGTACAGCACGAACGACGAGCCGCCTATCTGCGTCGCCTCCATGTAGGTGGGGTAGACGCCCAGATACTCGGCGAAGCTGATGGGCTGCATCCCCGGAATCCGCGTCGAGCACAAGCCGTCCATGTCCTTGAGCGACAGGCCGGCCTCGTCCAACGCTTTGACCAGGCACTCCGCCTGGACCTGGACCGCCGTCTTGTCGGGCATGCTGCGGCTAGGGTACTCGTAGGCTCCGACGATGGCGCCCTGTTTGTACAGGCTCGATGGGCTCACACGTCGCCTCCTTTCTCGCGTCCTCTCTTGCGTCCTCGTTCTGCTGACGTTGCACGAATCTTCAGATTGATGCTCGGTTCACACCACCTCGGGCACGAAGTCCATCCCGATGTGCCCCGTCTCTTCCAGCCGGCGGTATTCGGCGTCGGAGCATCCCAGGAGCTCCTTGTACACGTACTCGTTGTGCTCGCCCATAAGCACCGGCGGGGTGCGGAACTCCACCGGCGTCTCGGAGAAATGCCAGAGGGGCCCCGGGTGCCAGTGGCGGCCGGTCTCGGGATGGTCGACCATGCGGAAAAAGTTCCGGCTCCACAGGTGGGGGTCGCCGGAGAGCTCGGCGTCACTGGTGATCTCGCCGGCGGCCACGCCCAGGGCTTGCAGGCTCTCGGCGGTCTCCCGGCCCACGCGGCGCTGGGTCCATCGGCCGATCCCCTCGTCCAGCTCGTCCTGGTTCTTCCACCGGCCAAGCGAGGTCTCGTACCTGGGGTTGGCGGCCCAAGCAGGGTTTCCCATGGCGTGACAAAGGGCCTGCCACTGCTCGTCGGTGGCCACGGAGATCGCCACCCACTTATCGTCGCCCAGCGACGGGTAGACGCCTTGGGGCGCCATCGACCGGTGGCGGTTGCCGATCGACTTCTGCACCCGTCCGTTCATGGTGTAGTCCATGACGGCGTCAGGAATCTGGCCGATGAGGTTCTCCGACTGGGACATGTCGACCCACTGTCCCCTGCCGGTGCGGTTGCGGTAGTGAAGAGCGGCCAGCACGGCGAAGGCGATGCCCGCCCCGCCGGCGGCATCGGAGTGATTGGAGAGGGAGGTGTCGGCGGGATCGCCGTCGGGATAGCACCGAAGCCACGTGAAGCCCGAGAGGTCCTCCATCTGCGAGCCGAAACCACGGTGCCCGGCATAGGGGCCGGCGGCGCCCATCCCGCTGGAGGAGACCATCACCAGGTCCGGTCTCACCCGCCTGAGCGCCTCGTAGCCGACGCCCAGCTTGTCCATGACGCCCGGCGTGCTGTTCTCCACCACGGCGTCGGACTGGGCCACCAGCTGTTTGAAGATGTCGACGCCCTCGGGGCTTGCCAGGTCCACGGTAAAGCTTTTCTTGTTGCGGGCGTGGGAGTTGAACATGGCGTGGCGGTTCCACGGCCGCGGGCCGGGATCCCGGTTGGGGTAGGCCGCGCCCATCGGCCCCATCAGCACGGCCGCCTGCTCCTTGGTGGGCCGGGCCATGAAGCCGCGGGTGTTCCACTGCCAGCGTTGGATCGACTCCACCCGGATGATCTCGGCGCCCATATCTGCCAGCATCATCATGGCGTAAGGCCCCGCCCAGGTGTAGGTGTTGGCGATGACCCGGATACCCTCCAACGGCAGCGGCACGGCTAGATCACCCCCATTCGTCGCATCCGGACCAGGTCCGCCTTGGTGAACCCCAGCTGCCCGTGGTAGACCTCCTCGTTGTGCTGTCCCAGAAGCGGCGCCGGCGCGCGGAAGCCGGCTGGCGATGCGGGCATCTTGACGATGGGACCGACGTAGCGCACCGGCCCGGTGGCCGGGTGATCGACCTCGGGGAAGAAATCCCTGGCCTGGTAGTGGGGGTCTTGTAGAAGGTCTTCGACGGTGAACAGCGCCCCCGAGAGCAAGCCCGCCCGGCGCGCCATCTGGAGGTACTCCAGCTTGGTCCGCTCGATGATCCAGGGCAGGAAGATAACGTCGAACTCGTCTTTGCGCTGGCTGTCGAGCTGGGCGTCGCGGGTGGCCCAGTGCGGGTCGTCGGCCATCTCCGGCATCTCCATCATCCGGGCCGTCAAGGGGAAGAACTGGAGGCCGCCCCAGACGTTGACGTAGCCGTCCTTGCACGGATAGACGCCCTGGGGGTAGCCCGCGCCCCGAACGTCGGACCGGGGCACGATCTCGCCGTGGTACTGATGGGTCAGCAGCCCGGTCAGGCGGCGGTCCACGCTCATGGCCTGGCTCTCGAAGATCGAGCAGTCGATGTGCTGGCCGATCCCTTTGTAACGGCTGCCGAAGAACCCCATCAGGGTCGCCACTGCGGCGACGTAGCCCGCGTGCATCTGGGTGACCATGCCCGGCAGCCGCACCGGGTACTCGCCGACCTTGCTGTTGGACTGCATCGGCCCGCCCATCGAATACAGCACGAGGTCGGTGCCCGGGAGGTCGCGATATGGGCCCGACTGGCCAAAGTTGGAGATCGAGACCATGACCAGGGCGGGGTTGATCGACCGAAGGGTGTCGTAACCCAGGCCGAGCCCTTCCATGACGCCCGGCCGAAAGCTCTCGACCAGAACGTCGGCATCTCGCGCAAGCTCTTCGACGAGCTGTGCCCCGGCGCGGCTCTTGAGGTTGAGGGTGATGCTCCGTTTGTTGGTGTTGAGATGGAGAAAGACGCCACTTTGGTCGGGGTGCGGCCGGTCGCGGAAGAACGGTCCCAGGTTACGAGCGGGGTCGCCCTCCAGGCGCTCGACCTTCAGCACGTCGGCGCCGAAGTCGGCCAGCAGCTTGGTGCAGGCCGGCCCGGCGACGAAATGGGTCAGATCGAGGACCTTGAGGTCGCCCAGGGCCAGCTCCATCGCCGGTCCTTACCGGCTCGCCGGAAGTGGAGCCCATTTCGGCTCGCGTTTTTCCATGAACGCCTTGCCACCCTCTCGCGAATCCGGATGCCCGCCATGGTCGCCCAACACCGACCAGCCGTACTCGATCGCCTGGTCGAGGCCATAGTTCAGGCTGCCCCAGATGGCCCGTTTCGACGCGATCATGGCCGCCGGCGAGTTCTTCATCAGCTTCTGAGCGATCTCTCTCGCCCGGGCCATCAGCTGGTCCTTGGCCACGATTTCGCTGATCATGCCCAGATCGTAGGCCCGTTGCACGCTCATGCGCTCCTGCCCGCCCATCAACGACATGCGGATGACGGCTTCGAACGGCATACGGCGGATGATCCCGATGGGCTCGTGGACCGCGGCCAAGCCGACTTTGACGTGGGTGTCGAAGAACGTGGCGTGGTCGGCGGCGATGATGATGTCGCTGTCGGCGATGAAATGAAGGCCGCCGGCAACCACCATGCCGTTCACGGCGGTGATGACCGGCTTCCAGCATTCGTTCTGGATCGCGGTGAAGTGCAGCTTCAGATGGCCGCCGGACTCGTCGCGGCCCCGGCGCTCGCCTCCAGCGGGGATGCTGACGTCGATGCCGGTGCACAGGGCCCGGTCGCCCATCCCGGTGAGGATGGCGACGATCACTTCGGGGTCCTGGTTGATCTCCCGCCATACCTGCCCGAGCTCGTCGTTCATTGTCCAATTCAGGGCGTTGAGCCGATCCGGCCGGTTGAGCGTAATCGTGGCGATCCCGTCGCTCTTCTCGAAGATAATGGTCTCGTAGCTCATGGTGGTCCTCCCTGGGAATCGCATGCGTGCCCCGTGACCCCACGGTCGGGAGCCGCTGGCCGTGGCTATTATACCGGCATCGAGGGAGCGGTCAACGGGAAGAAATCACCGGGGGAGAAGGAATGCGGAAGGGGGACAAGGAGCGGAAACGAAGGGCGAGGGACGGAGAACGCGGGCGCTGGCGCCGATTGTCGGTGGCGGGCGCCTCGGGTACAATGCCCTGGGCGCTTCGACGCCCGCAACCACTCATGAGGAGCCGACGGAATATTGTACTGGGCCCACTTCATCAACCTGTTTCAGCCGGCATCCAAGAGCAACGACTTCATCCGCAAGGCGGTACGGACGTGCTATCAGCCTCTCGTGGAGGTCCTGGAAGCCCACCCCAACGCTCGAATGACCATCAACGTCGACGCGTCCCTGGCCGAGCGGCTAGACTCGCTGGGCCTCGAGAGTGTGCTTCAGGCGCTGCGCCGGCTTGCGGAGCGGGGTCAGGTCGAGCTGACGGCCAGCGCTTACGGCGGCGCCGTGCTGGCGACCCTAACCCCCGACGAGATGACGTCGCTGATCGAGCGAAACACGCAAAGCAACGCCGCTCTGTTCGGCGACATCTACCGGCCGGCGGGTTTCTTCCCGCCCGAGATGTCCTACGTTTCGGGCATCGCCCCGGTCGTCCGCGACCTAGGGTACCGTTGGATCATGCTCGACGAGATGTCCCACTCCGGGACGCCGGGCGCCGTCCGCTACGATCGCGCCTACGAGATCGACGGCTTGGGCGGCCTCAAAGTCTTCTTCCGGGACCGCTCCATCAGCACCGGCATCATGTACGGTTCCTTTCAGGACGCCGACGGCTTCATCGCGGCCCAGCAAAACCGGCCCGGCGACGGACGCTTCGTGTTGACCGGCACCGAGGCCGACATCTACGGTATGCGCCGCACGACGCCGAGGGATTTCCTGATCGACATGATGGAGAGCGCTCCCGTCGAATTTATCACGGCCTCGGAGGCAATGGAGCGTTTCGACACCTTCGAACCGGTGACGCCCGTCCCCGGGTCCTGGAGCACCTGGGACACCCTGGCCTTCTGAATCGGAGGCAGACGAGATGGACCTTAACCGGTAGGCCCCGACAGCTCGCGACCTCTCGCCCTTGTCTCCTGTCCCATCGCGGAGGGAGTAGGGTCGCCATTCCGGGCAGGGGTGGCGTTCGGAATGGCCCCACGTACCTGACCGGCTCGCGTCCGGTGCAACGCCACACTCGAAGGGGGAAGTCATGGTAGACGACATTCGCTGGAAGCCGCCCTCTTATTCCGTAAACACCGCAGGCAAGATCGTCGGATTTGCCAACGCCGAGCCGAACAACTGGGGCAAATGGGGCGACGACGACCAGCGCGGCACGACGAACTACATCACCGCCGAGACGGTCCACCAGGCGGCGGGCCTGATCAAGCAGGGCAAAGTCGTTTCGCTGGCGATGGCTATCGACGCCGACGCCCCCGCGTTACGGTCGCCGGCCCAGAAGTTCATGTTGATGACCACGTCCGACGCCCTGGTCCAGGATCCATCCCAATCGTTCATGCCGGGGCTTCAGATAAACGACGATTACATCGCCATGCCGCTGCAGGGGTCGACGCAGTGGGACGGCCTGGCCCATTTTGCCTGGGAAGACGTGCTGTACAACGGTTTCTGGGGCGGCACGGTCACCTCCGCCGGCCTGACGTACCTCGGAATCCACCATCTGCGAGAGACGCTGGTCGGCCGGGGAGTGCTGCTGGACGTCGCCCGGCACAAAGGCGTCGATTTCTTGGAGCCGGGCACGCCGATCACGGACCACGACCTGGAGACGTGCGCCTCGGAACAAGGCGTTCATATCAGCCCCGGAGACATTCTGTTGGTGCGGACGGGCCATCTGGAGCGTTGGCCTGCCACGCCACCCGAGCAGCGGATGCAGTTCCTTCGGGGCGGCGAACCGGGCATGAGCGTCACCACGCCAGCCTGGCTCCACGAGAGGCAGGTCGCCGCCGTGGCGTTGGACAACATGGCCGCCGAGGTGACGCCGTTCGAGGCCAAGCAGACCCGGCCCTATCCCTGGCACGTTCAGGTGATCCGCAACATGGGCCTGCTGGTGGGCGAGATCTGGAAGCTGGACGCGCTGGCGGCCGACTGCGCGAACGACGGCGTGTATGAGTTCTTTCTATCGGCTCCGCCGTTGAACATCACCAACGCCGTCGGAAGCCCCTTGAACCCGGTGGCCATCAAGTAGCGGCCACTCCGGCGGACAGAAAGCGGGTATCGCCGTGGCGACACCGCGCTACGAGCACGTGATTTTCGACAGAAGGGGGCCGGCGGCCTGGCCGACGTTGAACCGGCCGGAGAAGCGAGAGCCGAATTTCACCGGGCGGTGAGCGGCGATCATCGTTCACGCAAGAACGCCGGGAGTCGAAACTCCCGGCGTTCTTGCGTTCGGTGCCGTGGTCCGGATTTACGGCGGCCGCCGGAGCTAGGCGACCTGCGCCGGCTCGGGCGAGCCGGAGTGGCGCTCCGAAGTGACAGCCAGCAGATGCTCTTCGCTGCTCGAGCCGTTGAGGTTGTGGAGACGGGCCCGGAGGGCGATGGTCCGGTCGAGCTTGGCAGCCCGATCGGCGGCCTCGCGGCTCTCCCAGAGGGCGATGCGTCCCAGCTGGCCGGGCTCCTCTACCACCTCGTAGCTCTCGAGGAAGCCAGGCTGCAACGCCAGGTGCTCATCCAGCTCCCGCAGGAGCGCTGCGGTCCGCGTCTCGAAGCCCGCACGGGGTCTTACGACGGTAGTCCTTACAATTTTCATCCCATTACCTCTCATGTATTTGACGATATCAGTCTAAAGCAAAGATAAT
>JACZVV010000105.1 GCA_022572465.1 Chloroflexota bacterium | reverse complement strand
CACCGGGGCGATCTCGACGAAAAACAGCGTCATTCCGGTCGCCACGCAGAGGAGTTCGAAGCCGTATTCGAGGAACAATATCGGTGTCTTGTTGAAGCCCAGGGAGCGCAGGCGAAACGTGATGTTGCTGCCATCGGCAATGAAGATTGCGCGCCCGAACGAGATGCGCCGGACGAAGCCGCTTCGCCGGCTCGATTCCGCGTCGCCATAGGGCATTGGCGAACTCCGGGTCGCGCTCCATGGACAACAGCAGGTCCTCTTCGGTATCGAGGTCGAGCCCGATCGCGAGGCTGCCATAGAGAGCGAGAGGGTAGCCGGAGGCGGCCGCGGAGCACAGATGGCGCTGGAAGCTCGGCGCTCCCAGCGACGGCCTCAGGGGCAGGTGCGCCGGCGCCAGAATGGCGTTGGTCCCACCGTCGCGAAAAGCGGGCGCCAAGACCAGGCAGGAGAGTCGGCCGGAGGCCTCGATGACGCGTGTGATCTCCGTTGGGGTGATCAAGGGCAGGTCATGAGGCAGGTACAGGGCCGCCGCCATCCCGCGCTCGAACGCAGCCGAAAAGGCCAGCCACAGGGCATCGTTCAGCGCAGCGCCGTCGTCGTCGAGCCACGTGGCGCCCAGCCTTCGCGCAGCGTCGGCGACGGTGGAATCCCCTCCGACCACCAGGGTCTCGGCGACCATCGGGCAGCGGCGAGCAGCCTGCAGGACTCGCTCGAGGAGCAACAACGACAATGCCCCACGGGCTTCCTTGGTAAGAGCGCCCTCGAGCCGGCCCTTGGCAACGGCCAGGGGTTTCATCGGGACCACCACGGCCACTTTCGAGTCGGCCATACGTTAGTACCCCACCAGCTCGCGGACTCGTTGCGCCAGTTTGATGCGGTCCTCGGGGCCGTGCATGACCGTGGGCGTCACGTCGGCGCGGATGCCCAGCGCTTCGATTTCGGCGGCGCTGGCCCCGTCCGCCTCGTCGATCACCAAGACGTCGCAGAGGCCGACGTAGTGTCTGGCGACGGCGGTACAGGTTGCCTCCCGGCCCAGCTCGGTCATCATCTTGGCCAGCGGGCCTTTGACGGCCTCGCCGCCGACGATGGGGCTGACGGCGACCCGAGGCCCCTGAAAGCTGGCGATGCGCCGGCGCACTCCGGGTATCGACAGGATGGGGTCGATGCTGAGGTAGAGGTTCGACGGACAGAAGACGAGAGCGCCGGCCTCGTTGAGGGCGCGGTCGAAACCAGGCGAGACGCCGGCCTCGCCGGCGCCGGCGAACGTGACGCTGCGGACCCGGGGTACGCAGCGGTGCTTCACGAAGTAGACCTGGAAGGGCATCTCGCCCTCCTCGGTGTTCACGACGGTCCGGACGGCGTCGTCGGTCATGGGAACGATGGCGTGCTCGATGCCCAGACTCCGGGAGAGCTCTTGGGTCGCCAGCGACAGCGTCTTGCCCTGGCCCAAGAGCTCGGTGCGGCGAATGTGCAGCGCCAGGTCCCGGTCGCCCAGTTGGAACCAGGTCTCGGCGCCGTAGCGTGCCAGCATCTCCAGCACCTGGCTCGAGTCGCCGGCGACGCCCCAGCCGGTCTCGGGATTGGCCAACCCGGCCAGGGTATACATCACCGTGTCGACGTCCGGCGAGACGTGAAGCCCATGGAACGTGGCGTCGTCGCCGGTGTTGACGACGATCACCAGCTCTTCCGGGGCCAGGATCTGGGCGAGGCCCCAGGCCAGCTTGGCCCCGCCCACGCCGCCGGCCAGCGCCAGCACCGGCCCGGTCATGGGCGCCTTGCCCTTCCTACGCCGGTGGCCGGGCGCGGGGTATACCTCAACCCCGTCCCGATAGAATCGGGACACCCCCTCTCCGCTCGCGGAGAGGGGGATGAGGGGGTGAGGCCGGACCCGCTTACGGCCATTGCAGCTCGTCCCCATCGTAGATGTCTTGCAGGAACCGGGTCGTATACGCCGATCGAGGGTCGAAGGGCCTGGCCAGGGCCTCGTGCTTCAGAAGGGTGTCGTAGAAGACCTGCCACTGCTCGCCGGTCATGAAGCCAAGGCCGTTGGCGTCGGTCACCGGGCTCTGGGCATCGGAGATCTCTTGGCGGAGCATGAAACGCTGGTGCTCGCGGTCCTCTTGCGGAGCGAACTCCAGCACGATGTCCAGCGTCTCCTCCTCGTTCTCCAAGGCGAAGGCAAAGCCTCGCATGGTGGCTTTGAGGAACCGCTTGACCAGGTCGGGGTCGCTGTCCAGCAGGTCGGCGGTGACGATGTAGGTGAGGCCGAGGGTCGGCACGCCGAAATCGGCGGGGTCGAAGAGGCGAGTCGGGAAGCCCAGGCGGCGCAGGGTGTCGGGCTCGTTGGACTTGAACACGGCGAGGACGTCGACTTGGCCTTCGATGAGGATGCGAGGGTCGAAGCCGACCCGCACTTCTTCGATCTTGGACCGGTCGACCGCGGCCGCATCCAGCAGCGCCAGGTACTCCGGGGGCTGAGTCGTCTTGTAGCCCAACCTCTTGCCCTCCCAGTCCTTGGGCGATTCGATCCCCGAGTCCTCCAGCGCGATGAAGGCCTGCTGACCTCGCTGGCCGAAGAGGGCGATGGCTCGAATCGGGATGTCGGGGTCGGCACGCCGCTTCAGCACCGAGCCGGCATCGGCGGTGGTCACGTCCACGTCGCCGGAGAGCAGCAGCTGCAAATGCCCGCCGGTGGAGTGGAGGATCGTGACGTCCAGGCCCTGCTCTTGGAAGTAGCCTTTGCTCTGGGCGACGTAGGCCGCGACGAACGGCAGGTTGGCCTGAGGCTTGAACCCGGCCATGAACGTCAGCGATTGTCCTTCGTCGTCACCGGAGCCGCAGGCGGCGGCCAGCAGCAGGACCGAAAGGAGAGCGCCGGCCACCAGCCAGCCTCTCCTCATGAATACGCGCGGGAATTTCATCCGAAGTGCTCCTCAACGTTTGTCTATGCTCATCCCCGGCCCGGTGAGGACGACGGCGTCTTCTCTGCTCAAAGTTGTCGGCCGCCGCTCCGCCCAGGGCCTCTGCCACCACCCAAACGTTGCGCGGAATCGGATGTCTCTGTTATCACCTCGGGGGTAGGTTTCTCAGACCGCGGGTCCCCGGCCCGCCTGCCCGAAGGCCGGCGTCGGTCACCTGCTCATGCTCATTGGGCCAGGGTCGATTCGTGCCAGAATACCAGCCGCCGCTCGACGACGGTGGTCAGAATCGTCAGGACGATCCCCATGATCGCCAACGTTACGATAGCGGAAAACAGGGTGGGCATGTCAAGGTTGCTGTGGGCGACGATGATCACCGCGCCCAGGCCGGCTTGGCCGCTGAACCACTCGGCCACCACCGCGCCGATGACCGCCAGGGGTATGGCGATGCGGAAAGAGGCGAACAGGTAGGGCAGAGCGCTGGGCACGCGGAGATGCCAGAAGATCTCCCAGGGCGATGCCCGGAGCGACCGCATGAAGTCCAGCGCTCCCGGGTTGACCGAGCGGAAGCCGACGACTCCGTTGACCATCACCGGGAAGAACGCCAGCAGGGCCGCGATCAGGACCTTGGGCATCGTCCCGAAGCCGAACCAGATGGCGAAGAGGGGCGCGATGGCGACGATGGGCGTGACCTTCACCAGGACGGCCAGCGGAAAGAAGCTCTTCTCCACGAAGCGCGAGTGGGCCATGGCGATCGCGGCGATTATGGCCACCGCCGAGCCCAGGGCGAAGCCGCCCATCGCTTCCATGAGGGTGACGCTGCCCTCTTTGGCGAAGAAGCCCAGGTCGCCGAACCAACGGTCCAAGACGACCGTCGGCCGGGGAACGATGTAGACCGGCGTCTCTTCGATGCGGACCCACAGCTCCCACACGACGCCGGCCAAGAGGAGGGCCAAGGCCGGCGGCACCACGTAGCCAGCGGCCGGCAGGGCCCGTCGCAAGGCCTGAGGCCAGCCGATCGTCTGGCGCTGCCGAGGCCGGGCCGGCGCTTTAGTGGCCTCTTGGAGCAATCGCTGCGCCAACCGGGCCTCCTCGTGCCAGCAACTCTTGAATCCTGTCGGTGTAGTCGAGAAACGCCTCGCTGCGTTCCATTCGCCGGTCCCGAGGCCGGGGCAGGTCGATGGCAACGACGTTGTCGATACGGCCCGGCTGGCCGGTCATCACGGCCACGCGATCGGAGAGGGCCACCGCCTCGGCGACGCTGTGGGTCACCATCAGCACCGTTTTTCGGTTGAGCTCCCACACGCGGAGCAGCTCGTAGCGCATGGCGTTTCGCGTGATCTCGTCCAGCGAGCCGAGAGGTTCGTCCATCAGCAGCAGGCTGGGATCGAAAACGAGGGCGCGCGCCAGGGCCACGCGTTGCTTCATGCCGCCGGAAAGCTGGTGAGGGTAGTATTCGGCGAACCGGCCCAGGCCCACCATCTCGACCAGCTTCTGGGCCAGCTCATGGGGCGGCGCCTGGGCCTTGGAGCCGTTGCCGTTGCCGTGCTGCCGGTTCACCTGGAGGGGCAGACGGATGTTGCTGATCGCGGTGCGCCAGGGCAGCAGCGACGGGTCCTGGAAGACAAACCCGATCGCCTTCCTGCGCTGTGCCTCTCTCGGGGCCACGCCTTGCACCAAGACCTCGCCGGACGTCGGCTCCAGCAGCCCGCCGATGATCTTCAGCAGCGTCGTCTTGCCGCAGCCGCTGGGGCCAATGAGGGAGACGAACTCGCCCGGCGCGATGGCGAGGTCGACGCCGGCCAGGACCAGCCCCGACTGGTCGGGACGCCCCTCGGTCTCGAAAGACTTGGACAACGATCGTACGGAGACGTGGTCTTGGACTGGCAAGAGACGGGGCCTCGCTTCAGGCGTCGGCGCCATTCTAGCATAACGAGGGGCGAGGGACGGGGAACGAGAGACGCGCCGTCGTTGACCCTCCCCGACGGCGTTGCTAGACTCGACCCATGGATGACGCCGAGTTCGTCGAGCGCATGAAGGAGCGGATCGAGTCTGCCGTGGGCCGCGCGATCGATCTCGAGATCGACAACGAAGAGGCCCAGCGTCTGTCGGTGGACCTGTCGGCCGCGACGCCAAGGGTGGTCTTCGGGGCCGACGCTCTGCTCCACGACGGCATGGCCCGCATGTTCATGCAGTACGCCATTCTGTGCCTGAGAGAGCAACGAGAGGTCGGCGAAGACGAGTTCTTGCGTTATCTGCGACGGAACTGAACGCCCAGGCGTCGTTGAGCGAGCGCCCGAAGTCGCGCCAACGTCGTCGGATGCGGGGACCGGTGAGGCCGGGAGACAAGAGGCCCCCCGTGAGGCCGGGAGTAGTAGGCGTGAGCGGACCGTGGTCGGACGACCTGGTGGAGGCGGCGCGGCGCGAGGGCGCTCTGGTCTGGCTCAGCGCCTGGCCCCAGCCGGAGACGGCCAAGGTCAAGGCCGCGTTCGGCCGGCGGTTTCCGTTCCTGGAGGTCGACGCCCGGCGGGTCACGCATCCGTTCGATATCATCGCGCGGGAGCGGGACTCGAACGACCCGACGGTGGACACCGCCGGGCCTATCTCGGCAACGACCGTCGCCGCCATTGCCGGCGATGGCTACTTCTTGCCGTACCGTCCCCCGGCGGCGTCGGACCTTCCCTCCGTCTTCGCCGACTCCGGCGGGCGGTGGTACTCGACGCACAGCATGGGCATGAGCATCGCCTTCAACCGCGACCTGGTTCCGCCGGAGCACGTGCCGCGAAGCTACGACGACCTGCTGCACCCCCGGTGGCGGGGCCGGATCTTGATGGAAGACATTCGCGATTGGGGCACCTCGGCCGAATGGGCCCTGGGCGTCCACCAACATCTGGGCGAGACGTTCTTCCAACGCCTGGCGCGGCAGGACGTCCAGTGGTACGTCGAAGGAGCGGTGACCGGCGCCCTCGACGCCCTCGCCGCGGGGAAGCACGCGCTGGCGCCGTGGAGCGTCGACTACATGGTGCAGCTGCGCATGGACGCCGGCGAGCCGCTGGGTTGGACGAACCCGCTGCAGTTGGGCAGGGTGCCCGCCAACGTCATCCTGGCCCACGCGCCTCACCCCAACGCGGCCCGCCTGTTCGCCGATTGGCTGCTTGCCGTGGAGGGGCAGACCTTGATCGGCCGGGAGAACCTGGGCTTCCCCGCCCGGGCCGGCGCGCCGTGCTACATGGCCCAGTTTTACCCGGCGGACGTCGAGTTCCACATCAGCGAGCCCGCGGACGTCGCCCGGGAAAAACAGATGCTGGTGGAGATGTACCAGCGCGTGTTTTTTGCGGGCGGATAGGGGCGACCGCCCGGTTGCCCCTACGATTCGCCGCTTCCCTCTGCTACAATCCGGTTCGCCAATCTCCCCGTTAAGGAGCCGCGCATGGGTCTCTTCCATCTCAACTGGGCCGACGGATGTGACCGGGTGTGGGAATCGACGGCGATGGCCGCGGGACGCCGGCCGTTCCCCATGCCCGGCGCCAAGCCGCAGTACGCCCGCGACCGGACGTTCCATCTGCACCACATCCGGCTCGAGATCGAGATCGACGTCGAGAACAAACGCATCGCCGGCAGCTCCTCGCTGACGGTCTCCCCGGTCGTCGAGGGGCTTCAAACTATCGAGTTGGACGCCATCGAGCTGACCATTCGAGGCGCGCGGCTGGACTCGGGAGAGCCGCTGCCCTTCGAGGTGGGCGACAAGACCGTCCGCGTCCGTCTGCCCGAGCCGATGGCCCAGGGCCGCCGGGCGACCGTTCGGATCGACTACGAAGGGACGCCGCGGCGGGGCCTCTACTTCGTCGGGCCCGACGACGCTTACCCCGACAAGCCGACGCAGGTCTGGACCCAGGGCCAGGACCAGGACTCGCGCTACTGGTTTCCTTGCTACGACTACCCCAACCAGCGGGCCACCAGCGAGGTCATCGCCACGGTGCCCGAGCGCTTCTTTGCCCTCTCCAACGGCCGCCTGGTCGAGACGAGGCACGACCCCGGCCGCAAGACCAAGACGTACCACTGGAGCCAGGAGCAGCCCCACGTCACCTACCTGATCACGTTGGCCGCCGGCGAGTACGTGGAGATCGCCGACAGCCACGACGGCGTGCCGGTGCAGTACTACGTGCCGCCGGGCCGGGAGGAGGACGCCAAGCGGGCCATGGGCAACACGCCGAAGATGATGGAGCTGTTCAACGAGCTCATTGGTCTTCCGTATCCCTGGGCCAAGTACGCCCAGATCACCGTGGCCGACTTTATCTTCGGCGGCATGGAGAACACCACCGCCACCACCCTCACCGACAGCGCGTTGCTCGACGCGCGAGCCAAGATCGACGCCTCGTCGGACCCGCTGGTCGCTCACGAGCTGGCGCACCAGTGGTTCGGCGATCTGCTGACGTGTAAGGACTGGTCCCACGCGTGGCTCAACGAGGGCTTCGCCACCTACTTCGAGGCTCTCTTCACCGAGCGCCACCTCGGCCTCGACGAGTTCCGCTACGAGCTGTTCCGCAACGCCCGGATCTACCTGGGCGAGGAGTCGGCCCGGTACCGCCGGCCGCTGGTCACCCGGGTCTACGACGACCCCATCGAGCTCTTCGACCGTCACCTATACGAGAAGGGCTGCCTGGTGCTGCACATGCTGCGCTACGTGCTGGGCGACGAGCTGTTCTTCAAGGCGGTCCGGCACTATGCCCAGAAGCACCGCGACGGCTTCGTGGGGACCGAGGAGCTGCGCCAGGCCATCGAGGAGGCCACCGGCCGCACCATGGAGGCCTTCTTCGACCAGTGGGTCTACAAGGCGGGCCACCCCGATTTCAAGGTGAAGTACACCTGGGACGACGAGACGAAGCTGGCCGAGGTCACGGTGAGCCAAAGCCAGGAGGCGGACGGCGACACGTCGGTGTTTCATATGCCCGTCGTCATCGACTTCAGCTGGGATGGCGGCTCCAAGAGCTTCAAGCTCCAGCTAGAGGAGCAAGAGCACCGCTTTCACCTGCCCCTCGACCAGAAGCCGCTGCTGATGCGGTTCGATCCCGGCAACCACATTCTCAAGACGATCGAGGAGGAGCTGCCGAAGGAGATGCATCTCTATCGCCTCGCCCACGACGACGACGTGGTCGGGCGAATTCGGGCCGCCGGGGCAGTCGCCAAGACGGGCGCGCCCGATGGCATCGTGGCGCTCAAACGCGCCGTGCTCGACGATGGTTTCTGGGGCGTCCAGGCCGAGGCGGCCCGGGCTCTGGGCAGCGTAAAGTCGACGGCGGCCAGAGACGCTCTGTTGGAGTGCCTGAGCGTCCAGCACCCCAAGGCGCGCCGCGCCGTGGTGGCGGCCCTGGGCGAGTTCAAGGACGAGGCCGTGGCGGAGGCCATGGCCCGGCTCCTGGCCGAGGGGGATGAGAGCTACTTCGCGGAGGCCGAGGCGGCGCGGACGCTGGGGAAGACCCGGTCGGGCAAGGCTTTCGAGCCGCTGGTCCAGGCCCTGGAGCGGGACTCCTACATGGAGGTGATCCGCACAGCGGCCCTCGACGGGCTTGCGCAGCTCCGCGACGAACGCGGTCTGGAGGTAGCCAAGGGCTGGGCCCAATACGGCAAGCCGGAGATGGTGCGCGGGGCTGCTCTGGTGGCCGCAGCCAAATTGGGCGAAGAGAAAAAGGAGACCGTGGAGTTCCTCACCGATTATCTGCGCGATACGTCGCTGCGGGTGCGTCTCCGCGCCGCCGATGCGTCGGGGCGACGATTGTTGCTTATCCACCGCGAGTACATGTGTCTCCCTCCGGTAAGGCTTTGCAGCTCGGCTGCGAGCTCGCGTGGGTGAGTGTAGTCCGCCGCGTTGTCGGGAACCGGCACGCCGGGGACGAAAAGTCCGTTGACAGGTTCTGGGGGATAGGTGGCGGGCGCATTGAGCACCCCTAGCTTCATTCCCGCATCGCTGATTATCTGAAATATGGTGTTCGCCTTTCGAGCCGAGGCGTGGGTCGGTGCGAGGCGATAGCTGCCCGGGCGGCGCTGCGAAAACCCAAAGATGCCGTGCTTACCTGGGTTCGCACCAGTGTACATCGAAGTCCAGCAGGAGGGTGTGATGGGAGGAAGGGTGGTGCGCAGAGGACCCCATACCCCAGTCTGCCGTAGCTTTTCGATTATGGGGAGGTGGCCTTCGGCTGCCCACGGATCGAGCAGATCCCAAGTGGCGCCATCCAGTCCGATGATCAGGACCTTGTTCGAAGGGCGCAACGGTATCGAAACCTCCATCGCCGGGATGGCGCACTACTTGCGGATGCCCGCTCTCTGGTAGGATTATGCCTGAGGTATCAACTTGTGGCTAGAGTGTTGTTCGCCTGCGGAGCAAGTCCCGAATATATGCGCAACCAGACGATAATAAGAGGTCTTCGGCGTCACCATGACGTACGATGCTTGGCCTCTTCCCATCAGTCCTATCCACTTCGATTCATGTCCGTAATGCCTCGAGTGCTGTTCGCGAGAGGCGGGTTCGATGTTTACTTTGCAGGTTTCCTGGGCCAACCGATAGCTCCTCTATTCAGGCTTCGATTTGCACGGCCGGTCATTCTGGACGCGTTTATATCCGTTTACGACACGCTATGCCTGGACAGGCGCAGCTTTAGACCCGGTTCCGTCGTTGGACGGGTTGCGAGATGGCTGGATAGCAGCTCCATGTCTTGGGCGGCGGCCGTTTTGACTGACACGCGACAGCAAGCAGATTTTCTATCGAAGGAATTCGCGATACCTCGATCTAAGTTTGTTTCGATTCCTGTGGGTGTGAACGAAGACCTGTTCTATCCGCGAGTCGATGGCGTACACGATGCAATTAGAGTCCTGTACTACTCAACATTCTTGCCGCTCCATGGGGCGCACATAGTCATCGAAGCGGCAAAGTTATTGAGAGATAGGCGCGAAATCCAATTCACATTGATCGGTAGGGGCCCGGAGCGAGCATGTGTTGAGGCAAAGGCCAGAGAATACGGACTAACCAACTGTACCTTCATAGATTGGGTGCCTCTGGAGACCTTGCCGAGTTACATTGAGAACGCCGATGTGTTTCTAGGCGGGCACTTCAGCGCTGATAACGACAAGGCCAGGAGGGTAGTTCCCGGGAAGGTCTTTCAGGCCTTAGCGATGGCGAAACCCGTTGTGGTGGGTGACTGCCCTGCAAGTCGTGAGTGGTTTACTCATCGCAGTAACGGATATGTCGTGTCCATGGGAGATGAAAAGAGCCTCGCCGACGGTATCAGGGAGCTTGGCGGGTCACGCCGCCTGCGCAATCGAATCGGACGTGCCGGTCGCGACCTCTACGAACAGCATTTTTCCGAATCGACGATATCACTAAGCTTGAGGCGATGCGTCGAGATGGTCCTAGGCTAGCGGAAGAACGGGGACGCCTCTCGAACGTCGCCTAGCGACCGACGGCCAGGTACGTGAAGCCGGCCTGCTCCATGAGCGGCCGGTCCAGGATGTTCCTGGCGTCGAGGACGGTGCGCCTACGCATCGATTTGGCCAGTTGGGCCCAGGGCAGATGTCGGAACTCGTCCCAGTCGGTCATCACCACCAGCGCCTCGCACCCCTCGATCATCTCATCGATGGAGGTGTGG
>JACZVV010000104.1 GCA_022572465.1 Chloroflexota bacterium | reverse complement strand
CTCTTCGACGACGAGGACGGCGTCGAGCGGTGGATCACCGACATCTTCGTCCGCCAGTTCCGCGAGAACGTGGGCCGTCCGACGGTGGAGGGGCAGGAGCTGCTGTCGGCGGAGCCGTTCGAGCCCTCGGCGTTCTCCGATCAGGCAGTGGGCATGAGGGCGGCTCAACGAAGCGCCATGGGGATCGTGTCGTCCACCATCGTTGATTTCCGGGTGGGACGGCTGTTGGGCGTCGCCTTCGTCGTCTCCGCCGGCCCGCCCCGTGGGGGCGCGGGCCCCGAGCTGGCCGTGGCCTTGGGACGAGAGCTGGAAACCCAGATCGTCCGGGTGGTGCTGGACCCCCGCTAGACGTCGATATCGACCCAGCGTCCTTCGGCGGCCGATTGCCGCGCGGCGTCGATCACCTGCTGGCTTCGCCACCCGTCTTCGAAGCTCGGTGCGATCTGCTTTCCAGCTTTGACCGCTTCGACGATCTGGCTGGTCCACACGCCCATCGGGATGTAGTGGGGGTCGACGGCCTCGGTGGCGGCCTCCGGCGCCGGTAGACGGACCTCCTCCAGCGATCGGTCGCCCTTCTTGGCGACCAGCAGGGTGTCGCCATCCAGGACGAGGGTGCCCTCGGAGCCGTAGGCCTCGATGCGCTGCGTGCCTCCACCGGCGGCGATGGCCGCGCCCGAGAGGAACGCTCCAAGGGCGCCACCGGCCATGCGAAACAGCAGGAAGAAGGTGTCGTCCGCGTCGATCGTCATGCTCGTCTCTTCCCTGAGCGGCCGGTGCTCCTTGATCATCGTCTCGATCTGGGCGCCGACGCCGACGATCTCGCCGAAGACGAACCGGAGGGTGTCGATGGTGTGGGAGCCCGACGCGCCGAGCCAACCCCCTCCTTTTTCTACTTGATACCACCAGCGGGCGGTGCGCCCTTCCGTCATCCGCACGAAGTCGCCGAATGCGGTGACATGGACGTGAAGAAGCTCGCCGATGGAGCCTTCCCGGAATCGCCGGCGCATCTCCATGCGCGCCGGTGTCGTTCGGAACTCGAAGTTGACCAGATGGATGACGCCTTTGGCGCGGGCCGCCTCCAGCATTTCCAGCGCTTGAGCCTGATCCAGGGCGAAGGGTTTCTCACAGAGCACGTGCTTGCCGGCCTCGATGGCGGCCATCACGCCGGGGTGGTGCAGGTAGGGCGGGGTGACGACGCTGACCAGGTCAACGTCTGGCAGCTCGGCCAGCTCGCGATCGCCGGTCACCGCATGGGGGATATCGAAACGCTCGGCCACGGCCGTGGCGCGGGCCTGGTCGTGGCTGCACACCGCGACGACCCTGGCGCCCGGCGTTTGGGACCACACCGGTATCTGCACCCGCACGCCGAACCCGGTCCCGATCACTCCCACGCCGACGCTGTCTTTCGCCATGTCGCACCTCGCAGTCAAGTTGACACCGTTTGTGAGGCCTAGGTTATAATCCGTGCGCCGTCTGTCAAGGGGCCATCGCGAGAGCCGGCGACCCTCTGGTCTCGCGGCGACCGGCCCCGTCCCGGGTCCGTGGGTAGGCCGCCGAATCGAACGGCGGGTCTCTCCTCCGCTGGGGCAGGAGACTGCGATGCACTTGATGTACTTCACCGAGCAACCGATGTCGGCCTACGCCGAGTCGGCCCGCGAGGAGTTCGGCTACACTTCGCTCCTCTTCCCCAATCGGTTCTTCGACCCCCAAGAGGCAGCCCGCCTCTACGGTGAGCGGATCGAGGAGTACCTCTACGCCGAAGAGATGGGCGTGGACGGCATCATGCTCAACGAGCACCACAACGCACCGTTCTGCATGTCGTCGAAGATCAACATGATCGCCTCGGTCTTGGCGGGGATGACCAAGCGGGTGAAGATCGTGTTGCTGGGCAATCCTCTGCCCCAGACCGATAACCCGGTGCGGCTTGCCGAAGAGCTGGCGATGATCGACATGATCTCCGATGGGCGGCTGGTCTCGGGCTTCGTGCGGGGCGGCGGAGTCGAGGCGCTGGCGACGAACACCAACCCGGCCTACAACCGGGAGCGGTTTCAGGAGGCCCACGACCTGATTATCAAGACGTGGACGGTGCCAGGCCCGTTTCGTTGGGAAGGGACCCATTACCAGCTTCGGGTCGTGAACCCCTGGGCGCTGCCTCTACAGAAGCCGCATCCTCGGATTTGGGTCCCGGGCATTTCGAGTAAAGAGACGATCGTGTGGGCGGCCCAGCATCGATATCCGTACATCGCACTCAACACCAGCGTGGAGGACACGCTGAGCATCTGGAAGATCTACGACGAGGCCGCGATGGAGGCGGGCTACGTATCCGGTCCGGAGCAGCGAGGGTACTTGCTGCGGTGCCACGTCGCCGAGACGGAGAAGAAGGCGCTTCAAAATGCTCGCGAGTTCCTGTGGATGCAGGGTGAGTTCACCGGGCTGACGCATCCTGTCTGGGCCGCTCCTTCGGGCTATCTGGGGTCGTGGGCGCGACGCGCCCTGGCCAAGCAGCGGCTCCGCGGCGCCAAGCGCGTCTGGCCGAGCTTCGAGGAGCAGGTGGAGAGTTCACAGATCGTCGCCGGCACGCCAGACCAGGTCGTGGAGCGGCTCACGGTGATCCTGGAGAAGGCGCGTCCCTCGATCCTGGCGCTGTGGGGCAACGACGGCCGCGTGAACCACGAGGACTCGATGACGTGCATCCGGCTGCTGGGCCAGGAGGTGATGCCGGCGCTGCGCGAGATCGGCAAACGGCTGGACCTGTCTAGCCCCTTCGATCTGGACACGCCGGTGAGCCTTGCGACGACGCCGAGGGAGGAGCTCAACGCCGCGCGGGGGTAGGCGCTGTTTTCTCAGCGGAAGCGCAGCTTTAGCGAGGGGTCACCGTAGGTTCCCTGGGGTCGATTCTTGGGTGGATCAACCACCTCCAACTGCGGCGGCACGGCAACCTCCATACGTCGGAGCACCTGCCGTTTGTAGTGAGTCTCTCTGAAAGCCGTCTCCGCGACGACGAACTCCTCTATGTCTGCTACGGTGGTCTGTTCGCCCCTGAATCGGGCCAACAATTGTTCTTGTAAGACTTCGAACTGAGGCTCACGTCCGAACAACACGGGTTGGTGCGGGTTCGTGGCGTCAGAGAATTTGAACTCTCCTGAGGGATCTATCTTCCACATCGCCTCTTTCATTTTTTCCAGGCCCTTCCGATTGTTCGTCCCGTAGAAGAGATAGTAGTCTGTGACATCTCGGTCGTTTCTCATTTGAAACGAACGCACATACCTTAGCCGCGCCGACACGTGCAATTGTTCGAGGTACATGTCATGCAGAGAACGGTTCCGCTCGCGAGGATCAGGTATTGAGATCGCTTCACGCCATTTTGGCGTACCAAAGTACTGATCAAAAATCTCGGATTGGTTAGGAAGACTCAAGAAACGATTGATCTCTTCGTACATGAAAGTTATGAGAACTTCGACAGAGGGGAAGTTCACGAGACGTTGGATCGTCGAGAAGGGCACACCTTTCCAGCCAAAAGGGTCGATGAAAGCAAACGTCGGGGGCAGCTGTTTCCCTCTGCTGGTGTATTCGGCTAACAGATCATACACGGCTTTCTCAAAGGTGACGCCAGAGAATATCGTAACGGGAAATTGCTTCGGGCGATCGATTTCGTCCACGAGTTCTTGCAACACGGCAGCGCGGTCTTTATTGAGCTCGATAAACAAGAATCTGATTGTTGATTGAATTTTGGCGCGGTGATAGACGGCCGCATTTAACGCGATGATTGGAGAGCCATCTTCACCTTTAGAATAACGGCCCGGTCCAGCGAAGCCGTCGATATAGATAATTTCTGGGAATCCACCAAGGCTGAGAATTGGAATCCACGCCTGGAGGTAGCGACGCAAGATATCGTGCTTTGCCCGAGTATGTGGCTCCAAATCCCAGATTGTAGTTTTTGGTGCTGCCATATCTAGACCTGTGCCATTGGCTGCTCAGAGGCGAGGGAAGAAGCCGCTGGTTCAGCCAGGGAGACAGACTGGTGACCAACTGGTCGGTGCTGGGTTGGCGGAGATGGCGGCTTCAGGGGCATGTCACTCCAGGTGCGGCCTTCGAGTATTCGACCGCGGGCCTTGCTTGTCCTCCCGCCCCATTGCTTGAAAAAGAATGGAACACCTGCTGCGACAGAGTCGTCCCGGATACGGCGTACCCAGTCGGCATGAATGGGCCGAGCCTTTGGGCCGCTCTCCCCTCCCACAATGACCCAGTGAATACCATCAAGGTAGCGAGTGAGGTCTAGCGCCTTGAGCAGGGGTTCGCATGATAGGAAACGCACTTTTGCGGGAACCTTTTTCAACTCAGGGATGCGCTGCTCGACCCAATGTTGGTTTTCCACTGAGACCCCCATCCAAACATTGTCAGGCAGCGGCAACTTTGGCGCCAACTCAGCCATCCGGGTATGTCTCTTTGTCAACACCTGAAAGACATGATGGCTCGCCTGCTTCATGATTTGGAACGTCTCAATGATGAATGAATCAGGCACTTCCTCATGGAACAAGTCACTCATGCTGTTGACAAAAATTAAGCGGGGCCGCCTCCACTTTAGCGGCATTTCTAGCCGGTCAGCGTGAGTTTTGATCGTCGTGTGGCCAGGTATAAAACGGCCACCTCGCTTGAACCGCAGCGTAAACGCCTCGGCGTAGCAATAGGCGCAACCTGGGCTGACCTTGGTGCACCCTGTGACTGGGTTCCACGTGGCCTGGGTCCATTCGATCGCACTTCGGTCTCCCATTGTGCTGGCTCGCTTTCTATGCGGTCCTCATACTCACCCCTGAACGTGAGTATGAGCAACCACCAACTGTCGCACGGCTCGCCCCTACGCCGACGCTGGCAAGAACGCCTGCATCTCTTCGATGACTCGCTCGGCGGCCTCTTCTTGGACGAAGTGCCCCGCGTTCTCGATCAGGACGTACTTCATGTTGGTCAGGTAGCGGTGGAGCCCGTCGGCGGTCCACGGCGGTATCGGCTTGTCGTGCTCGCCCCAGAGGATGAGGGACGGCACGTCGATGGTCCGGCCTTCATACCGCTTCCACTGGCGCTCGTACTCGCCGATGCGGTCGCGGTAGTGCCGCAGCATGCCGGCCAGCGAGCCGGGCTGGCTGTAGGCGCGGGCGTACTCGGCCAGGTCCTCCTCGGTGTAGTGGTCGGTGTGCGACCAGTGCAGCAAGAAGTGCTTGATGAACTCGCCCTCGTGGCCCGCCAGCAACTTTTCGGGCAGCTCGGGGATCTCAAAGAACTTGGTGTACCAGACCTCGGGATTGAAGGGCAGGCGCATCCGGGCGAGGAAGAAGCTGGTGTCCAGGACCACCAGGCGCTCGACGAACTCGGGGTGGTCCAGGGCGATGACGTAGGAGAGGGCGCCGCCCCAGTCCTGTCCCACGACCACGGCGCGGTCGAACCCCAGCGACCCCATGAGCTCCACGATGTCGTTGGCCAGGGTGCTTCGCTCGTAGCCCCAGTCGGGCTTCTCCGAGTCGCCGAACCCTCGCAGGTCGGGCGCCACGACGGTGAAACGCTCCGCCATGGCAGGGATGATCTTGCGCCAGCAGTACCACGTTTGCGGCCAGCCGTGGAGCATGACCATGGGGAGGCCCGAGCCCTGGATGACGTAATGGAGCCGTACGCCGTTGACCTCGGCGTAGCGGTGCTCCCAGGGCCCAGTGGTCGCGGCGTCTGGACTCATGCCGTTTTGCGTTTCGTTTGGCCTTACGGCCTGAGCGCCGCCAGCGTCCCGGTGGCCAGCTCGGCGCCGATCTCGATGGCCCGCACCAGGCTCTTGGCGTTGGCGATCCCCTTGCCGGCGATGTCGAAGGCGGTGCCGTGGTCGACGGAGGTACGGACGAAGGGGATGCCCATGGTCACGGTGACGCTGTCCTCGAAGTCGTGGACCTTGATCGCGATATGGCCCTGGTCGTGGTACATCGCCAGCACGGCGTCGAACTCGCCGGCGATGGCGCGATAGAAGACCGAGTCGGCCGGATAGGGGCCTCGAGCGTCGATCCCCGCATCGCGGGCCGATTCGACCGCCGGGACGATCTCGTCGAGCTCCTCGCGGCCCAGGAGACCGCCCTCGCCTCCGTGAGGGTTCAGCGCGGCCACGGCGATGCGGGGCTGCTGAACGCCCCACTGGGCCAGGCTCGTGGCCGTCAACCGGAGCTTGGCGCCCACCGTCTCTTTCGTGACATATCGCGCCGCTTCGATGAGAGACTTGTGCGTGCTGAGGTGGGCCACCCGCAGGCCTCGGGTCATGAGCATGGTTGCCGTCAGCTCGCTGCCGGCGATGCGGGCGAGGATCTCCTGATGGCCGATCTCGTCGTGGGCCGCGCCACCAAGCTGGATCGCCTCTTTGTTGATGGGGCAGGTGACCAGGCCGTCTACCTCGCCGCTCAGGGCCAGCTCCGCCGCCTTTTCGATGTACGCGACGGCGGCCCGGCCGCATGCCGCCGAGAGCTGTCCGGCCGTCACCTCGCCGGGGTCCGGCTGGCCCAGATCGAGGAGCTCGATGACGCCCGGCGCTCCGCTAACCTCGCCAGCGCTTCCGACGGTCCGGACCTCCAGCGCCACGCCGGTTAACCGGACAGCTGCCTCGATGGCCCAGGCCGCGCCGATGACCATGGGCCGGCAGATGGAATGAACGGAGTCGCCGGCAAGGGCTTTGGCGACGATCTCGGGCCCGATGCCGGCGGCATCGCCCATGGTGACCGCGAGGAGAGGACGTTGGCTCAAGGTGGGGCCTGCATTTGGAAGCGCCTGCGTTTGGAAGCGATTGTCGCTAGTACCAGTATACCGCTGCCATGCGAAGCGGCGGAATGCTGGCAGGCGCTCAGGCCGGGCGGCCGCCGGGCTCCGCGGCGACGGTCTCTAAAGGCTGGTCCGACGGCTCCTTCGCTCGATCTCCTTTGAGATAGGAGATGACGATGCCGACGATGAGCAGGCTCCCGAAGACCAGGTAGACGCGCTTCAACCCGGTCAGGAACGCCTCGGCCACGGCGCCGCCGCCTTCGGCGTCCACGGCGTCCAGGCTGGCCTCGAAGCCCATGGACCCCATGGTGGCCACGACGATGGTGGTGGCCAGGGCAATGCTGGTGATGTTGGCCGAGTTCCTGGTCACTTGGGTCAAGGCGGAGACGACCCCATAGCGAGTCCGTTCGACGGCGCTCAAGATGGAGTTGTTGTTGGGCGTGTTGAACATGCCCCCGCCGGCGCTGTTGAGCATCAGCAGGGGAACGATCAGCGTCAGGGGCGAGGCGACGGTCAGGTACCGCGATAGGGCAAAGAGCGCCACGGCGGAGATAGTCAAGCCGGCCACGTTGAACATACGCCAGCCGACACGGTCAGACAGGCGTCCACTCACGAGCCCGGCGATGGCCAGGCAGACGGCCCCGGGGATGACGATGAGCCCCGCTTCCCGGGGACTGTACCCCAACACCTTTTGCAGGTAGAACGCCATTAAGAAGATGGTGGCGGAGTTGGCCAGGAAGGCGATCCAACTGGCGGCCACGCCCAGCGCGACCAGCTTCCGCTTGAACAGCCGCAGCTCCAGCATCGGCGAGTCGGTGCGCAGCTCCCACCAGATGAACAAAGCGAGGGCCGTCATGGCGCCTACGGCTCCGGCCAGGATGGGCGCGGAGGTCCACCCCGCTCGATGTCCGTTGCTGATAACCAGCAGGAACAGCAGCATGAAGCTGCCGGAGAGCACCGCCCCGAGCCAATCGAACCGTGGGCGTATGCCGTGAGGCGTCTCGGCGGCCAACCTTCGCGAGTCCAGGATGGCCATCGACGAAGACATGGCGATGAGGCCGAAGACGATGTTGAACAAAAATATCGAGCGCCATCCGAACGAGCTCACCAGCAAGCCGCCTACGGCGGTGCCGGCGATGAGGCCGGCGCTGACCATGCTGAGATGCGCCCCCAACGCCTTGCCCCGCTCGTTGTCCGGGAAGACCGAGATGATCATGGCCATGCCGGTCCCCTGGATCATGGCGGAACCGACGCCTTGAAACACCTTGGCGCCGATCAGCATCTCCATGCTCCCCGCCGATGCCGCCAGGCCGGACGCCACCACGAAAATTCCCATGCCGGCGACGTAGATGCGCTTCCGGCTGATCATATCGCCCAGCCGGCCCATGGGCAGCAGCAGGATGCTGATGGTGAGGGCGTATCCGACCACCACCCATTGCACGGTGGACAAGGTGGTCTGGAAGTGGGTCTCGATGCGGGGCAGCGCGACGTTGACGGCGCCGTGGTCCGCCACGGAGATGAAGGTGCCGATGGCGATGGTGCTGAAGACCCACCACTTGTAGGAGGGTCTCGTGACGATGGCCGGCGTCACGAGCGTCTGCTCATGCGGTCAAATGAGGTCCCTCGCATCACGCCTGGCGCGGAACGAAGGGTCGCACCTCACCGGTCTCGGGATCGAAGGTGCAGCGCCACTGGCGCCGGATGTCGTTGCCGAAGAGGTGCACGGCGAGCGTCTTCCCCGAGGGGATCGCGACTGAATGGATGTCGTGGGGCGGGAGGATGAACCCAGTCTGGCCGGGCAGGATGTCGGCTGCCTCGCCAAGCTCCAGCTCCACTCGCCAGGGACGGGAGCCATCGTCTTTCCGTGTGAAGTGGGTGTTGCGCTCGTGGCCGCGGACCACGCCCACCATGGCCCAACCGTTGTGGTTGTGAGGCGGCGCTCCTCTGCCGGGCTGCCACACGATGGCCTGGATGCTGAGATCGGGACTGGAGTAGATCTCGAAGCCGCGGTCGGGGTCCGGGTCGCCGCCCCGGTCGGCCAGACAGTCAGGCCGGGCGACGATTCGCTCCAGATGCGGCGTCAGCGCGCGCACCGTCTCCAGCTCGCCCATCTTGCGATCGACGATGGACCGGGCGTCTTCCGTGAACCGGTCGAGGGTGTAGACGTCGGTGGTCATGACTCCTCCTTGCCGCCATCGTTTCGAAGCACGGCGGCGCGGGGCTCCGGGGAAACCCGGCTCGTTTCGGCTAGCCATCGTTGGGGCGGCGTTCCTCGAGCTCAGGCGGCGCTGCCGGGAGCGTCGCCGGGCCGTGCAGGCGAGAGGGCAGGATGACGATGGCCTTGCCCGGCGACGTGACCTCGTCACGCTGGTTGCGGGCCCAAATTTGAAGCTCGACGCACCGGCGTTCGCCGTCGACGTACTTCCGCGTGACCGTGCCGCCTAACCAGTGCGTGTCGCCAATATAGCTGAAAGCACGAATCTGGGTCTCCAGCCTCCACATCCACCCGTCGTCGCCCATCCAGTCCGACACCAGCTGGCAGTGCCAGGCCGTGCGCATGTTCCCCATGTCGAACGCGTAGGGGCTGCCGATCTTCCGGGCCCACGAATCGTCCCAATGGCACCGCATCGCCGCCTCGGGGACGCCGAAGTCGTTCAGCGTATAGAACTTGGGATGGCGCTGGCGGTTCTTCCACCCCAAGCGGCTGGGCAAGATCTCGGCGCGGCCCGAGCCCTGCATCCACGCGACGACGTCCGATAGGGTCAGCGGCCCCTTGAGCATGGCCTGCATCGCGTCGCCGACCTTGACGTCCTCCCAGTACCTGGGCTCCGCACCGCGACGGGTCTCGCTGGCGTAGGCCTCGTCGAACTCCCGAAGCTGCTCCTGGGTGTACACTGCGCGCTCAACGGTCCGTTTCCCGGTCTTCTCCGATGCGCGTTGGCGCTCGGTCCTGATGAACCGTTTGAACCAGACCGTGGTGACCTGCCCTTGCTCGTTGAGGTAGACCTGCCGGTCGATGTTGTGGACCGAGATGCCGCCGCTGAACCGGCTCTCCTTGACGTCGACGCTATGCAAGACCCGCCTCTCGATCAACCGATCGTCGGCGCGCACGGGTTGGAAGCACTCCAGCACGTTGCCGGCGAACAGGGCGTTGACTCCCGCCAGGGCGCCTTTGCCCTTCTCCCGCACCTCGGGCGGAATCTCCTTGACGACGCTGACGCCGGTGGTGTGGACGAAGGTCGGCGGCGCGATCACGCCCTTCCATCGAGTGTTGGCCGCATATTCGGGCGAGGAGTAGAGCGGGTTGTCGTCGCCGTACGACCAGGCGAAGTGGCGAATCGCGTCGACGGTGGCGTACTCGTTCCAGGGCTGCTCTTTCGGCACCTCGACGCCGATGCGCGCCCGCATGCGCTCGATGCCCTCGTCGGTAATGCGAGCTCCGACGTCCTGTGTCCGCTGGTCGTCCGCCATTTGCGCACGCTCCCTCTGGAATCGGCTGCTGTCTCATTCTAGCGGCAGGCGGCTGAGCCGCGTCAACTTTCCCGCCGTTGTGAAGAGAGCGGCACCGTGAAGCTATACCGAACATGGGGACGGCGGCTGAGCCGCATCAACTTTCCGCCCGTTGTAAAGCGATCGACACCTCGAAGCCGTACCGAACATGGGGCCGGCGGCTGAGCCGCATCAACTTTCCGCCCGTTGTAAAGAGACCGGCACCGTGAAGCTATACCGAACATGGGGCCGGCGGCTGAGCCACGTCAATTTTCCATCGGTTGTAAAGCGATCGACACCTCGAAGCCGTACCGAACATGGGG
>JACZVV010000103.1 GCA_022572465.1 Chloroflexota bacterium | reverse complement strand
TCGGGTTTGCCCTGTCGGCTGCGATCATTCAGATATTCCGGACACTGTAAAGAGGTTCGTCTTTAGCCAGCCGCGATTTACGGCCGATCTCCTCGCACGAGGGGGGTGCGAAAATCTCCCCCCTCTTTCTGCTCCTGCTCGACCTAGTGCGTCTTAACTCGCTTGCCCAACCAAGAGTCCGGCTTGGCGGACCCGGGGGATAGCACCCCGGACCCCAGTGTGGTGCTCGGACACTCGACGGTCGCATGGCCGCAGCCCGCTCCACCTTCTTCCGTTCGCGCCACTGCGGTATCCGAAAACCTCGTCGGCCGGGTAAGATTCGGCTCTGATGGCGGATTCACCCAACAAACCCAGCGAGACAGGCATCTCTTCTTGGAGCGCCCGGTTCTTCACCCGGATTGTGTGGCGGGGCATCCTCCGCCGTGGAACTCCTTCTCCCGATGCCCTCCAAGGCGCAGACCAGGTTCCCGTTGACACCGCCCGAACCTGGTTTCTGGCCGATACTCCTTTGAACAGGCTCGAGGAAGGTGACGCGTTTCAGCACGACTCGTATGTCAAAACGCTGATAACTGCAATTGATGACGTAACACCTCCGTTTACGCTCGGGCTTTTCGGCGCTTGGGGCGTCGGAAAGACAACGATTATCAATGAGGTCCAATCCACGCTCAATTCTCGTGATGGCGAGACCTCGGTCCGGTGTGCAATCGTAGATGTGTGGAAGTTCGAAGGGGATTCCCTCAGGAGGCAAATTCTCCGCGACTTCCAAAAAGAGCTTTCGCGATTAGGGTGTCTGCCGCGCGGCGTTGACGTCGTCCAGCGCCTCGACACAGAAGTGGCACAAGAGCTCTCGGATTGGCAGTTCCGAGTCCCTAAGATACTGAACTTGCTCCTCCCTCTCGGGCTTAGTGCCGCCGGAGTCTTCGCTGTCTTTGGCATTCTGTACACGTTGGGACTTGAGGCCGTTTTCGGCACAATGGGAACGCTCGGTCTCACTACTATCGGTGCGACATTTATTACAGCGGTCCCGATCACGGCCGCGATGCTGATGGCCGAGAAGGTCGGGGCCGCTGCGACCTAGCCCGGCGAGACCGGGAAATCCCACCGTGCTCGTAGCACCGGCGCATCTCCCCGATCGAGCTTTGTGAATTCGAATCGGGAGACAGTGGAACGACCGTGCGTGTCGAGCCAGGCCCGGCAGCCCCAGGCTCACGCGTCCGCCAGCTCCCGGGCCCGGCGGTAGTCATCGGGCGTGTTGATGTTGATGAGGACCAGCGGCGAGTCGAAGGCCACGGCCCGCAGACCGTCGCGATGCCGCTCGATCACCTCACGGATTCCCTGCCGCTCTTCCGTGATGGCCAGCAGCTCTTCCAGCAGTGACGCGTGAAACAGTGGCGGGTGCCCATGCTTCCCGCCACAAGTGGGCACGGAGACCAACGTTTCATCCGTGAGGTGGGCGTCGATGAGCCGTTGCAGTATGTGGCGGGGCCGGGGCTGGTCGACGGCCAGGAGCATCACGCCGCCGACGGCGGTTCGAAGGTTACGCAGGCCGGTCTTGATGGAGGTCGTCTTGCCCTGCCGGTAGTCGGGGTTGATGACGGCGTGGGTCCGGGGCGATTTCATGACCTGCTCGACGAGCGGTTCGAGCAGGTCGGCCTCGTGCCCCAACACGACGACGATCTCCTGGGCCGACGTGGCCTGGAGCTCCTGGACCTGGTACTGCACCAGGGGCCTCCCCGCCCATTCCAGGAGCTGCTTGGGCCGGCCCATCCGAGTGGACTCGCCGGCGGCCAGGAGGACGGCGCCGATTCCGGCCTGTCGATCTGCTTGGGCCTCAGGCATGGGGCCGTCCCGGTTCCGGCGCTCCGGCCGGCGCGGCGCCGGCGGACGGTCGTGCGGGATGCTGCGCCGAGCAAGGAGAGGTGCGGATCGTACGTTGAGGCCGGTCCGGCATTGGGTTCAAGATCGGGACGCCGGTCCGGCTAGAGGGCCGCCTGGACCTTTTGCCGGGGCTTCGGTCTGGACGCAAGCTGCTTGGCCTTGTCCAGGAACTTTTGATCCAGGGTCATGGAGCCGCCGTGCCTGCCATGCTTGATGGCAACGATCTCGGCGACGATGCTCACGGCAATCTCGTCGGGCGTGCGGCCGCCCAGATCGAGGCCCACCGGGGCGTGGATCTGCCGCATCCGCTCCTCGGAGATGCCCTGTCGCAGCAGGTCGCGAAAGATCATCACGGCCTTCCGCCGGCTGCCCAGCAGGCCCACGTAACCGGCGTTGGACCGGGCCGCCTCCGCCAAGGCCACGTCGTCCAGCTTGTGGCCCCGAGTCGCCACGATCACATAGCAGTTGGGCGTCAGGTTGAGGCTTCGCAGGCCCTTGTCGAAGTCGTCGATCACGATCTCGTCGGCATCGGGGAAGCGCTCTTCGTTGGCGAACTGGGGCCGGTCGTCGACGATGATGACCTTGAAACCCACGAACTTGGCCATGGTGTAGATCGCCTTGCCGACGTGTCCGCCGCCGGCGATGACGACGGTGGTCGGGTTGGTGAAGGTCTCGACGTAGATCGATGCCCCGTCGGCGCTCTCGACCCAACGCTCTCGGCCTTTGGGCATGAGCTCGATGGCCGCTTCGACGGCCTTGGCGTCCCGGTCCGGCGCGCCCAGCGATCCAACGGTGCTGCCATCGGCGCGAATGAAGAGCTTGCCGCTGCCCTGCGACGTCAGCGTCGCCAGCGCCCGGTCGCCCTGGCCGTGGTAGGCGGCCAGGATCTCGTGCACGTAGTCCTCCATCTCCGGCTGATCGGCGATGGGGTCGATCAGGATATCCATGTTGCCGCCGCAGACGAGGCCGTCTTTTGCGGCGATCTCTTCGTTGAGGACGAACCGGCGGAGCTGGAGGCCCAGGTTTTCATCGAGAATCGTCCGGGCCTCGGCCCAAATGTCGGCCTCGACACAGCCGCCGCCCAGGGTGCCGACGGTGCTGCCGTCGCGCCGTATCAGGAGCTTGGCGCCCGGTTTCTGGGGCGTGGAGCCCTTGGTGCGCACCACCGTTGCCAGGACGAACGGCTCGCCTTTGCCTAGCAGCTTTTCCGCCTCGTCGAATACGCGTTCCATACCCTGAGACACTCCGTTGACCTTGTCAGGCCCACACAGATGCAGTATACCTCTCGGATTCCGCCGGGACAAATTCCGAGGGCCGCCGGACGGGCCGTCCGGCGCGCCGGCGAAGTCAATCGGGCAGGAAATGCGGCAGCATCTCCATCAGGCTGGCGGCGGTAACGTCCGGTTTCATGCCGTCGGCGCTCTTCTCGTTCTTGCGCCGCAGCCACAGACTCGCCAGGCCCGACTCGATTCCGGGGACGATATCGTTTTTCGGATTGTCGCCCACGATGGCGACCTGGGCGGGGAGCACGGCCAGGCGATGGAGGATGCGGTCGAAGTAGTCGCGGCCGCCCTTGCCCACGCCCAGCGTCTCCTCGTCGAACGTGTGCTGGAAGTACGATCGTTTTGCCTGGGCTTCGATCGCTTCAGCCTTGCGCTTGGCGTAGTCGCCCGTGGCGATGTGCAGCGTGTAGCCCGCGTCCTTCATCCGATCGAGAAAAGGCAAGGCCTCGTCGAAGAGCTCGGTCGCGTCCCAGCACTCCTCCTGGGCCGCCTTGATCCGCCTCTTGATCTCGTTTTTGACGGTCTCGGCGTCGGTCCGGGCCAGCTCCTCCAGCATCATTCTGTAGTGGAACTCCATGTCCTCGTGGCGCTCCTTGGGCTCCTTGGCCAGGATCTCGCGGTGCACGTGCTCCCAGCGTTGGAGGACCTGCTGCCCGGTGAGGCCGAGGAAGCCGTTCAGGTTCTTCTCGTAGACGAGGTCGGAGTCGTTGAGGGTGCGATCGAAATCCAGGAGGACGTGGGTGTAACGCATGTGATTGGACGGGACGCTATGCCTCAAGCGCTTCGTTCACCTGGGCGACCCTGAGCGCGAACTCCTCGTCGGAGAGGACCGGCGTCGCCATCTCAGTGGTCAGCGATTTCTCGAGCTTGACCCACGAACGGCACCCCCGGTAGCGCCGCTGCTCTTCGATGGTCAGCGGCTCGCTGAGGCGGTAGGCCCGGACCAGGACGACCCACGCCGGGTTGTCGGGCTTCCACTGGAGCCGGTGCTCCACGAAGCGGTCGTTCCAGATATGGAGGGGGTCCAGGCGCCGCAGGGCGGCCTCGCTGGTCACCGGCACCGACCCATGGACGACGGCGTAGCTATCGAAGGTCACCGCGCCGTTCTCCGTCCGGGCGGCCGAGGCCTCTTCGAAAGCGGCCACGCATTCAGGCTTGATGAACTCCGCTTGCTGGTGCAGATACGTGGGATACAGGAAGAACTCGTCGTCCTCGACGGCGAAGACCCGGCCCTTGTCGGCCAGCCCGCCCTTGCGGATCAGCACGATCTGCCGGCCCGATTTCAGGGCCTCGACGACGGAGGACCACTCTTTCAGGGCCGTGGCGTTTTCCGGGCGCATTTGGACCTCCGGGGCCAGGGAAACAGGCAGCGAGACGCCGGGTTCGCCCCTCACCCCCCATTATATGGGGCGCTCCATGCGGGTTCAACGGGGGGGCGACAGGCAAAGCTACAAAATCACCACCTGCGCCGGCTGCGGACTCCCATGTCCCCCGTGCGCATTGCCGCCGCCTTGCCCCGCGTCGTAGACTGATGCCACCAACGGGAGGAGGGGCGCCATGGCACGTGAGAAGGCTGCGGGAGTTTTCTACGGAGCGGGCGAGCTGACCCGGAGGCCGCCGGTGATGGGCCTCAAGGGCGTCGTCTCCTCGGGCCACTACCTGGCCTCGGAGGCGGGGATGCGCATGCTCCACGCCGGCGGCAACGCCATCGACGCCGGTGTGGCCGCCGGCATGTGCCTCAACGTGCTGCTCCCCTACCTCACCAGCCTCGGCGGCGTCGCGCCGATCATTATCTACTCGGCGCGAGACCGCCGAGTCACCACCATCAGCGGGCTGGGACGCTGGCCTCGCTCGGCATCCATCGAGGCGATGAAGGAGCGAGGGCACGGCGACATGCCCAACGGCATCCTGCGTGCGGTGACTCCCGCGGCCCTGGACGCCTGGGTGATGGCGCTCGAGCGGTACGGACGGCTGTCGTTCGCCGAGGTCGCCGGGCCGGCCCTGGAGCTGGCCGAGCGGGGCTTCGCTCTCGACGCTTCGATTGCGGGCGCCCTGGTCCATCTTCGGGATAGCCTGTCGTCGTGGCCCACCACGGTCGACGTCTTCTACCCCGGCGGCAAGGCGCCTGCCGCCGGCAGCGTGCTCAAGCAAAAGGACCTGGCGGCGACCTTCAAGGCCCTGATGGCCGCCGAAGGGTCCAGCGGCGCGGCGACCAGGGAAGGCAGGCTGCATGCCGTGCGCGACGCCTTCTACAAGGGTGACGTCGCCCGGCGGATGGCCGATTTCAGCCAGAAGCTCGGAGGCTTCCTGGCCTACGAAGACCTGGCCGAGTTCGAGGTCCGGGAGGAGCGTCCGGTCAGTGTGAGCTACAAGGGCTACGAGGTCTACGCCTGCGGGCCGTGGTGCCAGGGACCGGCGGTGCCCCAGGCCCTGAAGCTGCTGGAAGGCGTCGATCTGGCGAGCATGGGCCACAACAGCGCTGCGTACATCCACCACGTCGTCGAGGCGATCAAGCTGACCTACGCCGACCGCGACCGCTTCTACGGCGATCCCGATTTCGTGTCCGTGCCGATGGACGACCTCCTGAGCGACGAGTACGGGCGCCGGCGCCGGGAGCTGATCGACCCGGATCGCGCCTGGCCCGGGATGCCGCCCGCCGGGGACCCGGCGTCGCCGGCGCCGGCCGCGGGCGTGAGCGCCGGCATCGCCTCCTTCGCGCCCCATGACACCGAGCCGCAGGGCGACACCAGCTACGTCTGCGTCATCGACGACGAAGGCAACGGCTTCTCGGCCACGCCCAGCGACTTCATCGGCCAGTGTCCCATCGTTCCGGGTCTGGGCCTGATCATCTCGGGCCGCGGCACTCAAAGCTGGCTCGACCCCGGCCACGCCTCCTCGCTGCAGCCGGGGAAGCGGCCTCGGCTGACGCCCAACCCGGGGCTGGCGCTCCGGGACGGAGAGCTGTTCATGACCTTCGGCACGCCGGGCGGCGACCAGCAGCCGCAAGGGATGATTCAGGCCTTTCTGAACGTCGTCGAGTTCGGCATGAGCCCGCAGCAAGCGGTGGAGGCGCCTCGATTCGGGAGCTGGAGCTTTCCCAACAGCTTCTGGCCTCACGAGTACCTGCCGGGCCGCCTGAACGTGGAGGCCAGCGTTCCAGCCCAGACCCGCAAGCGCCTGGCCGACCTGGGTCACGACGTCGAGCCGTGGCAAGCGCTGGAGCCCCGCTGCGGCCACGTCTGCGCCATCGTCCGCGACGCCGAGACGGGCGTCCTTCACGGCGGCGCCGACCCCCGTTTCGTCTCCTATGCCATCGGGTGGTAGCGGCTGCCTAATCTGCGGCCCGAGGCAAAGCGGCTACTCACGTGACGAGGCGGAGGGCGGGCCTGCGTCAGCCACGTTCACTATCACCGGTTCGCTAACTTTCCATTCGTCCGGTTGCGTGAGGCACGGGCCTTACGGCGTTCCGCCCGCGGGGCCGTCACGAGATGCGCGTCGGGGGGCCGCGAGACGTTTACCCGGTAGCCGAGACCTGCTAGGCTCGTTTCGGCCGCGAGAGGGCTCCAGCGGCTGCTGACGGCAGGCCGTCGAGAAACCCGGTTACGAAGAAGGCGGCAAGGCCAAGATCCATCTGTCCGGCGGCGGGGCGATGGAGGCGGAGATCCCCGACGGCAAGTAAGGGTCAGGACGCCGCGGCCTGTTGGCCCGTGGGGCAGATGCCCAGCAGCGGGCACGCCGGGCAGCGAGGCTTGGTGCGGCAGACGTTTTTCCCTAGCCGGACGAGCAGGGCGTGGTACTCGTTGAACAGGGCGACGTCGGCGGGAAGCTCGTCCTCGAATCGCGCCTGATAGGCCCGGTAGGTGTCGACGCTCGGCGCGAGCTCCAAACGCTTCAAGATGCGGCGGGTGTATGCGTCGATGACGAAGGACGGCTTTCCGGCGGCGTAGAGAACGATCGAGTCCGCCGTCTCCTCGCCGACGCCGTGGATGCTCAGCAGCTCGGACCGCAAGGACGGGACATCCTGGTCGAACCATCGCTCCAGGTCGTCGTCGTATCGCGCCAGGTGGTCGACCATGGCCTTGACCTTGACCGCCTTGGCGTTGAAATAGAGGCATGGGCGCAGCAGCCCGGCCAGCCGGTCGGTGGGGCAATGCCGCAGCGCCGCCGGCGACATCAGGTCCGCCGCCTTCAGGGCAGCGATGGTCTTGGCGACGTTGGTCCAGGCCACCGACTGGGTCAGGATGGCGCCGACGATCATCTCGAAGGCCGTCTCGCCGGGCCACCAGCTCTGCGGCCCGTAGGCCTGGTAGAGCCGGCGGTAGACGTCGAGCAGTCGTGGGCCAACCCGTGAACCGGGCCGCGGGCGCCTCTCGTTGGCGGGCTTCGCCCCGGATTTTCGAGCCATCGGCAGGACCCTCCATGTTTGCCGGCCGCGTGGGCGGGGAGACGGCATTATACCTCGGGGGCCTCGGCGCACCGTTCACCGGCGGCGTGTGGATGAGCCACATCAGCATTTCCGGCCTGGGGATTGCGCGCTAGGCCGTGAGTGGGACCGATGCGATTGCCTGCAGAACTGAAGCCAGCGATCTTCAAGGAACGGCTGAACCGCTTCGCCGCGCTGGTGGAGGTTGACGGGCGAGAGGCCGTGGCCCACGTGGCCAACTCGGGACGCCTTCGCGAGCTGCTGGTCCCGGGCTATCGGGTGTTGCTGGCCCGGCGGCACGGAAGGCAACGGAAGACCGCCTACGATATCCAGCTGGTGGAGCTGCCCCATGGGCTGGTCTCCGCCGACGCTCGCTTGCCCAACGGGCTGGTCTACGAGGCGCTGGCGGCGGGGCGCCTGTCCCAGTTCGCGGGCTACGGCGACATCCGGCGAGAGGTCGTCTACGGCGCCAGCCGGCTCGACTTCCTGCTCTCCGGCGAGGCCGGCCGGTGTTTCATCGAGGTGAAGTCGGTCACCCTGGTTGTCGATGGCCGGGGCCTGTTCCCCGACGCGCCGACCGAGCGAGGCCGGCGGCACCTGCGGTCGCTCATGGAGGCCCGGGGGCAGGGCGATCGAGCGGCGGCGTTGTTCGTGGTCCAGCGCGCCGATGCGGACGCTTTCGCGCCCCACGACGAGGCCGACCCGGAGTTCGGCGAGACGCTGCGCGAGGCCCACGCCATGGGCGTGGAAATCTACGCCTACCGGTGCAACGTCACTCGCGAGGAGATCACGCTGGACTCCCCGTTGCCGGTGCTTTTGGGGTAGGTGAACGCGTCCGGAGTTTTTGACTTGCGTTTTGAATTGTGCTACAGTTGCGCTGCTGTTTTGGACGCGATTTCGGGGGGGGTGGAGGACCAGTCAGCCATAGCTCGAGACTATCGAATCAATCGTCTAATCCGTGCCCGTGAGGTACGGCTCATCGGAGAATCGGGCGAACAGCTCGGCGTTGTGCCTTTTTCTGAAGCCTTGGCTCTTGCGCTAGAAAAGGACGTCGATCTTGTCGAGGTCGCTGCCACTGCCGATCCACCCGTTTGCCGGCTACTTGACTATGGCAAGTTTCGGTACGAGCAGTCCAAGAAAGAGCGGGAGTCGCGCAAGACGCACAAAAACGTAGGGCTCCGCGAGGTCCGAATGCGGCCTCGCATCGACCAGCACGACATTGATTTCAAGTCCCGTACCATCAAGAGGTTCCTGAGCGAAGGGCACAAGGTCAAGATGTCGGTGCTGTTCCGAGGCCGGGAGATCACGCACCCGGAGCTGGCGATGAATCTGCTGCGCAGGGTCGCGGAGTCGTTGCAAGACCAGGCCAAGCTGGAGAAAGCGCCGTCGCTGGAAGGACGATCGATGACGATGGTGCTGGCTCCGATGGCGGTGAAGAAGCCGGCGAACGCCGCCGGCGCGGAGGAGAAGGCGACCGAAGAAAAAGAGCAGGCCGGTGCCAAAGCTTAAGACGCATAAAGGGGCCAAGAAGCGGCTTCACCGCACGGGCACGGGCAAGCTCATGCGGGTCAAGGGCGGCAAGAGCCACCTGAGAAGGAAGAAGACGAAGGCGGCTCGACGGCTGTACGATAGAAAGCTGCCGGTCCATCCGGCGGACGCAAAGCGGCTGGCGCGGCTTCTACCTGGGTCCTAAGCCCAGCCGGCCCAGCCCGACGAAAACCCACTCCCGGGAGTCGAATTGTGCCAAGAGTCAAACGAGGCGTCACCGGGCACGCGAGACACAAAAAAGTCCTGAAGCTCATGAAGGGGCAGCGGGGCTCGAAAAGCAAGCTGTACCGCCGTGCCCACGAAGCGATGCTGAAGGCGTTCAGCTATGCGTACCGTCATCGGCGGGAGCGTAAGCGGAACATGCGGCGCCTTTGGATCGCGCGGGTCAACGCCGCCGTCAGGCTCCACGGGCTCACCTATAGCCGGTTCATGGCGGGTCTCAAGAGCGCCGGCGTCGAGATCGACCGAAAGTCGCTCGCCGACCTGGCGGTCAAGGACCCTCCGGTCTTCGCGAAGATCGTGGACACGGTCAAGGACAAGGTGGGTCAAGAGGCGTAGTCGCTCCGCTCCCGACGAGGGCGACTGGCGCAAAGCCGGGTCCCGGCAGACCGCTAGCAGGGGATGAGACGGTGGCTGCCGCATCTAAAAGCAAGAAAATCGATCGCGGCGAAGAGACGGTCTCGAGTCTCGCACAGAACTATCTGATCAGTCTCTACATGCTGCGTGAAGAGGTCGGCGTTGCTACGATGAGCCGGCTGGCCGAGCAGCTGGCCACTTCGCCGGTGACCGAGCACCTGGGGACATCCCTGGCATCCGTGGCCGGGATGGTCCGGAGGATGAAGCGGGACGGGCTCCTCGAGCTCAAGCCGAACAAGGAGATCGTCTTCACCGAGCGGGGCGGGGCCGAAGCGGAGAAGATCATGCGCCGTCACCAGTTGGCGGAGCGCATGCTGGTCGATTATCTGGGGATGGAGCTCCACAAAGTCCACGCGGAAGCTCATCGGCTCGAACACGCGATCTCGCCCGACGTCGAGTCAAAGCTCGCCGAGCGCTTGGGCAACCCCCAGACCTGTCCCTTCGGCCATCCCATACCGGGAAGCGGCTACCAGGTGCCGGAATCGGCGGTGACGCTGGACCAGGTCGAGCCCGGGACGACCGTTATCGTCGAGCGGATTCCGGAGGACGATCCGCAGCTCGTCCAATACCTCGTTGGCAGCCGAATCGTTCGCAACCAACGGATGGTTGTCACGGACGTGGCGGCGTATAAAGGGACGGTCACGCTGGACGTCGACGGCCACGAAGTCGTCGTTGGGCTTCAGGTGGCGCCTCGAATCCTGGTGCGCCTCGAGGCCGAAACGCCGCCCGCCGGCGCCTGACCTTCGGTTCCCGACGACCCTTAGCAACAAGAAAGCGCCCTCGATAGAGAGGGCGCTTTTTCTATTTTCTATCCGGGAGCGCTTCGATGCCGCTCCGCAGGTCCGGCTACGTCACGAATGCCGGTGCAATCGATCAACCTCGACTCGTGTCTCGGCGCAACGGCTACACACCATACTGTCGCCTCGCTCTGGAGCATGGCCAGGAGCGTCGGCGGCCCAATGGCGGCTCTGCCTTACCTGAAGACCTAACCACCGGTCCAGATAATCACGGAAGACGACACCGACTCGATCGATTACCCCGTACATC
>JACZVV010000014.1 GCA_022572465.1 Chloroflexota bacterium | reverse complement strand
AGGAGCCGCGCGCAGAGCTGTCCCTTCTCGTCGGCGAGGTCCAGGATGCGAAATCCGTCCAGCACGCTTCTGTCTCCTGAGGGTCTCGGCTGGCCTCACGCTTCAGGGAGGCGCGCTCATGATACCCAAGCGCCGCCGCCGCTGCAATGAATCGGTCTACAGCCACACCCGCCGAGCCAAACCCTGGTCCAGCTCGTCCAGGACGGCGTGGAGCATCTCCTGCCCGAACCCGGCGCGGACCATCGGGACGAAACGCCGCTTGGGCCGCAGGTAGACGACGCGGCGGCGGATCCCGGCCATCTCAGCCGCCATGTCCAGCGCCGTGTCCAGATCGCCCAGCTCATCGATCAGGCCCAACGTCAAGGCCCGCTGGGCGGTGTACACCTCTCCGGTGGCCAGCTTCTCGACGGCCTCTCGGTCCATGCTCCGTTCCTCGGACACCACCTGGATGAACCGCTCGTACACCTCGTCGATCAAGGCCTGGACCTTCTCCTCTTCCTCCGGCGTGGGCTCCCGCCACGGGCTGAACATATCCTTGTGCTCACCCGTCTTCCGGACGGAGAACGAAATGCCCACCTTGTCCAGCAGTTCTTTGGCCGTGAGCCGAGCCGAAACGACGCCGATGGAGCCGATGAGGGCGTTGCGCACGGCCACGATCTTCCGCGCGGCGACGCTGATATACAGCGCGCCCGAAGCGCCAAGGTTTCTGATGTAGGCGACGACCGGCTTGACGGCGGCGACCTTGGCCACGGCCAGATAGAGCTCCTCGGAGGCCGCAGCGGAGCCGCCCGGCGAGTCCACCGCCAGGACCAGCGCGGCGATGCGCCGGCTCTCTCGCGCACGCTCGAGCAGCGGCAAGTGGGTCTCCGGCCGGACCCCGCGCCCGATGGTACCCTGGATTTCGATAATGCCTATTCGTTTGCCGCGAGGGAACGCCATGATCGGCACTCTCCTTCTCCGTCATTCAACCAAGCCCTGAAGCCACCCCGAAATCCCCTCGCCCCTCGAGGGAGAGGGTGATCTCAATCTGGCAGCTCCATTTTCGGGATGTGTTCCGGCAAGCGGCGCCCGGCAGGTCGATCGAACAGAAGAGGCTATCCTCATGAAGCGCCTGGCTCGCCGGCACCCGACCGCTGGGCGGTCAGACGTACGGCTGGCCGAAACGCTCGCGGAACGCGATCTCTTCCAGCGGCTTGCGGCGTTTGCCTCCGGCGAGAGCGTCATCGGTCGGGAAGCCGAAGGGCATGACAGTGATGAGCTCCATCTCCTCCGGGACGCCCAGCAGCTCTTTGACGGCGTCCCGGTCGATCCCGCCGACGTAGCAGGTCCCCACCCCCTCCGCCCACGCTGTCAGAATCATGTTCTCGATGGCGCGGGCGGCGTCGAACTGGACCATCCGCGTGGTGTCCATGACGACGGCGATCGCCAACGGCGCCTGGGCGATGAAGCCGCCGGTGGATGCGAGGGCGCCGATCTTCGCCAACGTGTCCTTGTCCTGAACGACGACCAATCGCCAGGGCTGCCGGTTGCGCTGGCTGGGCGCCCAGCGCGCCGCCAGCAGAATCTTGCGGACGATCGGCTCGGGCACCGGCTCGGGCTTGAACTCCCGGACGGCGACGCGCCGGCGAATCGCCTCGTAGACCTCCATCGGACTGCCTCTCTGGTCCCAGGCTCCGCTTCGCTCTAGGACTCGGTTTCGAACGGGTCGCCGGAGAATGGGACGATGGTCTGGAACGGGCCGGCGAACAGGGTGTTGATGGCTTTCGACAGGTCATACATTCGGCCCGCGGCCTGCCACTGCGGCAGCTTATCGTGGAGATCGGCCACCATTTCGAGCGGGTCCTCGTCGAGATAGTAGACCCGAACGGTGCGTCCAGGAGGGTTGTCGTAGCCGAAAGCCGGCGACGTAGATTCGGACTGATTGGCAAACCACCACGCGCCGGCCACGCCCTTCACCGTCAGCATGTCGGGGATGTGGACCTCGTCGTACCAGCGAGCCACGGCATCCTGTTGGGCCGGGTCCAAGACGTCCGACACCGTGACGAAAATCCCCCTGGTGGGCCGGTAGGGGACGGACTCGGGGGAGACCAAGGCCCGCTGGGCGGCGTAGGCTTTGACCAGCAGGAACGGGCCGCCGAGGTGGGACTTGCGGTGACGATGGAAGCGGCCCACGGCGTTGAGCTGCGCGCCGAGGTCGAGGAACGTCTCCATCGTCCGGCCGATAGGCTCGCTCATCAGATAGCAGGTCACATAATGGATCGGGGCCAGCATCGGGTCGGCCAGAAGCCGCGCTTTGGTGCACGCCGGCGTCGAGACCCAGCGTTCCCCTCGAACGATCCCTGGGAGGGCGATGTTCTCCACGACATGGTCCATCAGGTGCCAATCGTTGTACGCCCGGTGCTCCTTGGGGTCGGTGACCTCGGTAAAGCTGAAGAAGCCAACCTTCACTTTGTTCATAGGACGCTCCTGAAAACAGCGCCGCCTCCAGGCTGATGCCGAGAGGCGGCGGTTCGCCCAATCCGCCCGACGCCGCGACGACCGGCGCTCATCCTGGCGGACCGGGGTTTCGCGGCGAGCACGTCCGAGGCGCGCGGCAGGCTCCCGCTAGGCCGCCTTCTTCAGCGAAGGCAGCCCATACAGGTCCGCGGCGTTCTCGCCATACACCCTTGCCTTCTGATCATCGCTCAGTGGAGCGACGGACTTCTTGAGCTCTTCGGTCGTGCCGGGATACTTGGCATCCGGGTGGGGATAGTCGCTGGCCCAAATGATCCGGTCCGCGCCGACCAGGGGACTGTTGGCCGTGAACGCCAGGGTGCTCTCGTCGGTATCGAAGCTGATCCAGCACTGCCGCTTGAAGTACTCCGACGGCAGCATCTTCAGGTCGGGCACGTCCCAGCTAAAGATCTCGGCGTGGTGGTCGAGACGCTCCAGCCACGGGACGATCCAGCCGCCGTTGGCCTCCAGGAAGATGCACTTCAGGCTCGGATGCCTCTCGCAGACGCCTCCCGCCAACAGGTAGGAGATCGTGAGCATCATGTCGAAGGGGTTCGCGATGGCCTGCGTGAAGTAGACGTTGCCGAAGGGCGCGATGCCGCCGGGCTGCGAGCCGCCCTGGAGGTCGCCGGTCGTGCTGCGATTGCCGAGATGAAGCGCCCGGCAGGCCCCGGGCAGGTCGGGCGCCAGGAACGGATGGAACCCGATGGCCATATCCGTCTCCTCGCAGGCCTTCCACAAAGGCTCGTAGACCGGGTCGTCGAAGTACTGCCCGTCGACCATGGGGTTCGGCCGAAGGAAGATGGCAACGTGACCCTGCTTCTTGGCCCGGTAGACCTCCTCGATCGCCCTCTTCAAGTCCTGTTGAGGCACCGCCGCCACACCGAAGAGCCGGTTGCGATCGGCGCTGCAATACTCCGCCAGCCAATCGTTGTAGACCCGGGCCTGGACCGCGGCAAACTCAGCGTCCTTGAGGGACGCCAGAGCCAACAGCATCGTGGGATAGAGGACCGACTGGTCGATGCCATCGTTGGCCATGTCCTCCAGGCGGGGGCCTGGCTCGAAGGCCGCGGGCGCCACTTTCGTGTACAGGAGCTCGCCTCGAAAGGCAGCTTCGCGCCTCTCCGCCGACATGCCGGCGACGCCCGCGGCCGCCATGCCGTTGGCGGTCCCTACGTCGCCGTTGTAATGGAGCCACTCAGAGCCGTCGTTCTTGGTCTCGATATGCCAGATCCGCTCCTTGAACCCCTCGGGCGCCAGATCGACGTAGCGCGTGGGGTGCTCGAGAACATGACCATCGGCATCGACGAACCGAAAAGCACCGTTTCCGGACATTCTGGGCCTCCTCCTCTCGACCGCCGCAAGGTCGCGACGGCACCAGCATCCAATGAGATTTGTGGCATCGTACACCTGGTTTCAGGGCCAGTCAAGAAGAAGACGCCGCCGTCTCATCAGAGCCGGACCGCCGGCCCTACTGGCTGTCGAAGACCTCTTTGGCCACGGTGAAGGCGTTGACGGCCACGGGCCAACCGCCGTAAAAGGCCAGGTGCTGGAACACCTCGCTCAGCTCATCCTTGGTCAGGCCGTTTTCCAGTGCCCGGCGGATATGCCCGCGGAGCTGGTCGGTGCGATACAGGACCGTCAGCGCGGCGACGACGATCAGACTTCGATCGCGTTTCGAGAGGCCCGGCCGCTCCCAAATGTCGCCGAACAGAACGTCGCGGGTGAGCTCGCCGAATCGCGGCATGAGCTCCTCGAACGCCGGGCGTGGTGGCTGCGTGGTCATGGTGTTTACCTCCCGAGGCGCCGCCCGCGGATCCCGGAGCAGCCGCCTCGATTTATTCTTGCCGCGGCCCGCCTTTCACAAGGTCTCGCCGCAGCGTACGGTAGCGTAACGGCGCCTCAGAGAGCTGTCAACGCGGCGATTGGGGGCATACCTCCAGCGAAACGGTGCGCGCCACCAGCGGCGCCGTTGGCCCTCGACCGCTCGATCCTGCCTTTGGGAAGTTCGTTATCAGATTTGACATTGCAAATCTATCTTGTGGGTTTTCCTGTAGCCGAATTGGTGGCCCACCCAGTCCTCTTCCATGTCGGTTCCCGTTAGCGTTCATATGTGAGCGCGCATCCGAAGCGAGATGGGCCCGTCATCTGCCTCGCTCTAAACGTCAACTCGACCAGGACCACGCCGTGGAACTAGCCTCAGACATCACGCCTGAAGACCTCAAGGTCTTCCTCGAAGAGGCCGACGAACAGCTCCAGCTCCTGGACGATTCGATCCTCAAGCTGGAGCAGCAAGGTGAGGATCCCGATCTCCTCCAGGAGATCTTTCGCGCAGCCCACACGCTCAAAGGCTCGTCGGGCATGTTGGGATACGGTCACATGGCCGAGGTGGGCCATGCCATGGAGAGTGTCCTGGACCTGGTCCGGAAAGCCTCTCTTCCCATCACCACTGAGGTGATCGATGCCCTGCTCCAGGGTCTCGACGTGCTCCGGTTGCTCAAACAGGCCCTGGTCGACGCGGAAACACCAGAGCCGGACATCAGAGCAGCCGTGATTCGGCTCGAAGCGGTGGTCGACCCCGGCGCTGATGTTTCCGAATCACCTCCGCAAAAAAAGGGAAAGAAAAGCCGGGAAACAGCGCCCGCGGCTGCCCCCGACGGCGCGACGCTCGACGCAGCCGCCGTGGACATGCTGCAAACCGGCCTCTCGGCGCTGAAGTCCGCCTTCCGAGTCGAGCTCACGGTGCACGAGGAGGCCACCTTCCCAGCGGCCCGGTTGTTCCAGGTAATCAACGAAGTCACCGATCTGAGCGAGATCCTGGGCTCGAGCCAGTCCATCGAACAAATTCTCGAAGGGACGACCAACGACCCGGACCTGGAGCTGATCCTCCTGACCGGCGTGTCGGCGGACCGAATAGCCGAGGCCATCGGCACGGTCGCCGAGATAAAGCACGTCAAGATCACTCCCTATCGCCATGACGAAGGCCCGCCGGCGGAAGCGGCCCAGGCGCCGCAACCGACGCCGAAGGCCGCACAGTCGCCTGCTCTCGTCGACGACGCCGTGGCGGCAGCGGACCAACCACCGCCAAACCGTCCGTCCACGCAAAACCAGCCCGGCGCCCGCGCGGAGGCCGACGCAACCCCTCCGGCAGCTGGAGCCCTGAAATCGGGCTCATCCCAGACCGTGCGCATCGACGTCGAGCGGCTGGACAGTCTCATGAATCTCATCGGCGAACTGGTGATCGATCGCACCCGGATCGCCGAGATCTCAAGGTCGTTGGAGGTCAGCCACCGCGACGATCGAGACGTCACGTCTCTGGCCCAGACATCGTCCCACATCATCAAAGTGGTCGACCAGCTACAAGAAGAAATCATGAAGATCCGCATGCTCCCGATTGGGACGGTGTTCAACGCGTTCCCCAGGATGATGCGCGACCTGGCCCACAAGATGAACAAGCAGGTCGAGTTCGTGGTCGAAGGGCAGGATACGGAGATCGACCGAACGGTCATCGAGCGCATCCGCGATCCCCTGGTCCACTTGCTCCGCAACAGCATCGACCATGGAGTCGAGTCCGCCGAGGAGCGTGCCGCTTCTGGCAAGGCGGCGACGGCGAGGATCCGGCTCAACGCCTACCAGGAGCAGGGCCACATCTTCATTACGGTGGAAGATGACGGGCGGGGGATCGACGCCAACAAAGTGCGCGATTCCGCAGTGGAAAAGGGCCTCATCACCACGGAGGCCGCCGATCGCCTCACCGAGGCCGATGCCCTCGATCTCATCTTTTTGGCCGGAAACTCCACCTCGGCCAACACCACCGAGATCTCAGGCCGCGGCGTCGGGATGGATATCGTCAAGACCAACATCGAGGCCATCCACGGCTTCGTCAGCGTGGAGACGAAGGTTGGAGCCGGCACCACCATCAGGCTGCGGCTGCCCCTGACGCTGGCCACGCTCCAGGCCGTCCTGGTAACTCTTGGCCCGTCGCACTTTGCGATCCCCGTCGTCTACGTGCTGGAGCTCGTCCGACTGGACCAGGCTAAGGTCAATACCGTCGGAGGGCAGAAGGTCATGCGCCTGCGGGACCGGATCATCCCGTTGCTTCACGCCTCGGCAGTCTTCAGCGCCGCGGCCACGCCCGAACGGAATGATGGCGCGGCGGCCTGCGTCGTCGTCATGCGGGCGGGCGATCGATTGGTGGGCCTGGTAGTCGACTCCGTGCTCTCGCAGCAAGACTTCACCGTCAAGTCGTTGAGCAAGTACGTCGGCGACGTCAAAAGCATCTCCGGGGCCAGCATCCTGGCCGACGGCCGGGTCGTGCTGATCGTCGACGTTCCCAGCATGGTCAACCTGGTAACCCGAGCCGCGGCGACTTCCGAGAAGCAGCTGGCCGCCTAGACTTCGTCTCGTCTCGGGGGGGGGGCAGTCGACCACAAAGGCGCCAAGGCGCGAAGGGTCTGGGATACCCGGGAATCGTTCGCGGGTCAGGAGATCGCGGTTGGCGGTGCAGCTTCCCTCACGTCATCAGCTTTGGGCCCGTCATCAGCTTTGGGCGCCGGCTTGATCTGCGGTCCCGCGGCCTCGCTGGCGGCCCGGATCTTGCGCTCGATGACGCCGGCGATTTCAGCATGCTCCCTCAGGAACTGCTTGGCGTTCTCCCGGCCCTGGCCAAGCTTCGCCTCGCCGAACGTAAAGAATGAGCCCGACTTCTTCACGATATTCATCTGGATACCCAGGTCCACCAGGTCGCCCTCTTTGCTGATGCCATGGGTGAACATGATGTCGAACTCGGCGACGCGGAACGGAGGCGCCACCTTGTTCTTGACGACCTTGGCGCGGACCCGCGTTCCGATCGCTTCCTGGCCTTGCTTGAGCGTCTCGATGCGTCGCAGATCGATCCGGACGGAGGAGTAGAACTTCAACGCCCTGCCGCCGGGCGTCACCTCGGGGTTGCCGAAGACAACGCCGACCTTCTCGCGGAGCTGGTTGATGAATACGGCGCACGTTTTGGAGCGGCTGATCGCCGCCGTCAGCTTGCGGAGAGCCTGGGACATCAGGCGGGCCTGGAGACCCATCTGTGGGTCGCCCATTTCTCCTTCCAGCTCCGCCCGTGGCACCAGGGCCGCAACGCTGTCGATCACGATGACGTCGATGGCGCCGCTGCGGACGAGCGCCTCGGTGATCTCCAACGCCTGCTCGGCAAAATCGGGCTGAGCGATGTACAGCCCCTCGATGTCGACGCCGAGCCGGGCGGCGTAGGCCGGGTCCATGGCGTGCTCCACGTCGATATAGGCCGCCAGCCCTCCCATGCGCTGGGCCTCCGCGATAATGTGCAGCCCCAACGTGGACTTGCCCGACGACTCGGTCCCGAAGATGTCGATGATGCGGCCTCGGGGAACGCCGCCGATGCCCAGGGCGAGGTCCAACGAGAGCGATCCCGTGGGGATCGCCTCGGTGGTCAGCCGGTGCGAGATCTCGCCCAGACGCATGACCGCGCCCCGTCCGTACTGCTTTTCGATCTGCGCAAGGGCAATCTCCAGCGCCTTTTCCTTATCGCTCTGCATCACCCGTCGCTCCTCTCTGCGCTTACCGTCGGTTCACAGGCCAGTCGAGGTTGCAGCTAGCCTGGGTCTGGAGGAAGGTAGCACATTTGTTCTGAGTCGACAATAGGCCCATGGCACGCTCCCCGACGCGGCCCTCGGGGCGGTCACGTGTGGCGTCACGTCGCATCCCATAATCGATGACCGCACCTCAGAACGGCGGCTCGTGGAACAGGTACGTGCGGTCCCGGCGCGGGAACCCGGCCACGTCGCAACGCCGCAGGTACTCCTCGACGACCTTGGTCCAGACTTGGCGATAGACGTCCATCCCCTGCTCCATCCGGTCCACGCCGCCGCCGGCCATGATGGCCAGGGGCTCCAGGATCTGCGGGTTCACCATGTCGACGGACTGCTTCAGTATTTCGGCCTCGTCGGCGATGGCGTGCATCTCGTCGAGCGCCGCTTGCCGGTCGGGGGCGTGCTCGAGGTAGTACTTCAACCGCATCACGCCGTAGGAGACGTGCCGCGCCTCGTCCTGCATGACCCGGCCGAAGATGATGCGGTCGACATCGGTCTGCGCCAGAAATTCGCAGAACCGGAAGTTGTCCAGAAAGATTCCTTCGGAGAGGAACTGAATGAAGTAGGACAGGGCGTTGAAGTCGTCGTTCAGCTTCTGGCGGAAGGGGTTGGCCTGGCCGGAGAGCGGCAGGCCGGGGATGTAGGCGTTGGAGACGCCGAGCCCTCCGCCGCCGGCCAGCGCGCGCTTGCGAAAGACCTCCGAGTGCCGCGCCTCGTCGACCATCTGCTGATAGAGGAAGAACTTGACCTCGTGGAAGGTGGTGTTGATCCTGGCGGCCCACGGGGCCAGGCTGTCGTTGGCGGTGTACTCGACCGAGGCCAGATGGGTCATGAACTGGCAGTAGGCCCGCTCCAGCGCCGGCGGCAGGGGCGTCAGCGATTCCCACGGGATGTCCCGGGTGGCCGACCACTGGCGCGACGCGCCCTCCTCGTAGAGGCTGACGACGTTGTCGGACCAGATAAGGTACTTGTCGTTGACCTCCCACTGGCGCGGCGGGGCGTCGCTGCGCCAGGCGCCGCCTCGGGTGACCATCACCGGCGGGCCGACATCGGGCACCGGCACGCCGTCGGCGGCGTTGATGTCCATCAGCGTGAGGCCGCGCTTGCCGGGCTTGGCTCGGGTCCCCCAGGTTCCCCAGTCCTCGGTCCCGGGGTCGGCGTCGAACCACGCCCCCGGCCGATAGTCGCCCTCCCGGTATCGGCGAATGTGGGGCCGCCCTTTTAGCTCCTCGTAGAGCTCGCTTTTCGACCGCCTGACGCCGCTGGTCATGGCTCGTCCTCCGCAGCGTCCCGCGTGCCCGTTGCGACCCGAGTCTTCGAGACGCCTGCTGCCACGAGCATAGGTAAGCGCCTGGCCGATGTCAACGCGGGGGGACAGGCATGCCGGTGCCTTCGACGCCCCGGACCTCTCGACGATTGCCCTCGCGACGCATCGCGGTTCGGCGACACACTCCCATTGACAGCACGTTTGTTCTGTATTACCTTGCCGCCACCCTATGCGGAGGCGGTCATGGCCAAGCCCAGGTACGAAGAGGTCCGCTGCAAGAGCCTGCTCAACCGCGTGCGGGGCATGGACTTCGCCTGGTCCATCAACCCCTATCGCGGCTGCGTCCACAGCTGCCACTACTGCTTCGCCCGGCGCTACCATAGCTTCCTCGACCTGGACGCCGGAGACGATTTCTCCAGCATCGTCTTCGTCAAGGTCAACGCGGCCGAGGTGCTGCGCCGCGAGCTGGCCCGCCCATCCTGGAAGCGTGAGATGGTGGCCCTGGGCACGGCCACCGACCCCTACCAGCCCATCGAGGGACGCTACCGGGTAACGCGAGGCATCCTGGAAGCGCTGCGGGACTATCGAACGCCGGCGACCATCGTGACCAAGGGCAGCATGATCGTGCGCGATATCGACGTGCTGGCGTCCCTCACCGAGCGCGCCGGCTGCACCGTCTGCTTCAGCATCACCACGCTGGACGAGGACGTGTGGCGCCGGCTGGAGCCCGGCACGCCGCCGCCTCTTCAGCGCTTGCGGGCCATGGAGCGCCTGGTCCGGGCCGGCGTCAACGCCGGCGTGATGCTAGCGCCGGTCGCGCCCGGCATCACCGACTCGATGACCAGCCTCGACGAGGTCGCCAGGAGGGCAGCCGGCCACGGCGCCCGGTTCCTGTCCCACACGGTGCTGCGGCTCAACCCGCTGGTCAAGGAGCACTTCACCCGGTTTCTCCACGAGCACTATCCCCAGCTGCTCGACGGCTACCGGCGAATGTTCCCTGGGGTGAGCGCGCCTCAACAGTACGCCCACCGTCTGTCGCTGGCCATCGACGGCCTTCGCCAACGATACGACCTGCCCAAGAGCAGGCTGCCTGCGCCCGCCGAGGCTCCCCCGCCTGCCCGTCAACTGGCCATGGCGCTGTGACACGGATCACCACCCGCGATATCCATGCGCTTTAGTCGGGAGCAAGCCCAGGCTATCGTCCGCTACGCACCTTGAGCTCCTCCGGAGTGACAAGCTGGTAGAACTCGATGGTGTAATCCGTCACCATCTCCATCATCGCTTTATGAAGCTCCAGGACTGCTTTGGGGATACCCGCAGGAAAATTGGGCTCGATGCGTTCTTGCGTCCACTGGGCATAGGCCACGTGTTGGTCTCCAGGCAGGCCGTGGCCGACGAAAATCTGAGCTTTGCTCCGGCCCTTTTCCTCATAGGCCTCGCAGATCTTGGCCAGATAGCTGGCCACGTTCCAGGCCTTTCCTGGCTGTGTCCTGGCGACTCTCCGAATAACGTACATAGCCTTGCCTCCTGATAAGTGAGTATGCACCGAGCAAGCGGGAATGCTCCTGGCCGCTGCCAAGGTGAGTCAAGGACAGCAGCGCAGCGCGCCATGATGCTATCCAGTGGTCTATCCCCGAGGCGATTATAGCAAGGGCTTCCACGGCGGCCCCTGACCCCGCCAGCCGCCGGGCGCCGCTCCTCGTTCCCTGCGCCCGTGGGTTCGCCTATAATGACGCCGAACCCGTAGGAACCGAGGCAACCCATGGCCGAACGACAGTCCGACGAGATGCAAGGCAAGATCACGCCCGATGGCATCCAGCGGATGCGCAACCGCATCGGCAACCTGATCCCCCAGCCCAAACCCTTCAACACCGAGGCGTCGGAAGACTCGATCCGGCACCACGCCTTCTCCTACGGCGACGACAACCCCCTGTGGTGCGACGCCGAGTACGGGGCCAAGGCCCGATGGGGCGGCGTCATCGGCGCGCCGGGCTACGTCGGCACCATGGGCATCTCGGTGGCGTCGCCCATCCCGCCGGAGGTCCGGGCCAAAGGGGCCGGCGCCCTGCGCGGCGTGCCCAACTACCTCTCCGGCTCGTCCTGGACCTGGGTCCGGCCGGTCTACCCGGGGGACAGGGTCTTCAAGCGCTACTACATCGCCAAGGTCGAGGAGAAGCGCAGCGAGTTCGGCGGCGGCAAGGCGGTGGTCGTCCACCACAAGCACGAGTTCACCAACAGCCGCAACGAAGTGGTGGCCATCATGCGCAACTACTTCTTCCACGTCGAGCGCGAGGCCTCGGAGAAGACCGGCAAGTACGCCGAGATCGAGCAGCCGCGGTACGACGAAGACGAGCTGGCGCGCATCGATGAGGCCTACGCCTCCGAGATCGTCCGCGGAGCCGAGCCCCGCTATTGGGAGGACGTCAAGGAGGGCGAGACGTTGCCCACCATGGTCCGCGGCCCCCTGTGCGTCACCGACATCCTCCTGTGGCACTCGGGCCGCGGCTTCGGCGCCATGTTCGGCGTGGCCGCGCTCAAGATGGGCTACGAGAACCGCCAGAAGGTCCCGGCGTTCTACACCAGGAACGAGTACAACGCTTGGGACGTCGCCCAGCGAGTCCATTGGGACAACGCCCGCGCCCAGCGGGTCGGCAACCCCCGGGCCTACGACTACGGGAGCATGCGGACCCACTGGATCACCAACTTCCTCACCAACTGGATGGGCGACGACGGCTGGCTGCTGAAGCAGTCCGACCAGATCCGACGGTTCAACTTCATGGGCGACACCTCCTGGGTCCACGGCAAGATCGTGCGCAAATACGCTGAGGGCAAGCGCCACATGGTGGACCTGGAGCTGTGGGCCGAGAACCAGCGAGGCGAGATCACCGCGCCCGGCGAGGCGACCATCATCCTGCCATCACGGGATCATGGCCCCGTCGTCCTCCCAGGCGAGGCCGGCGAGTTCAAGCCCTCGGTGCAGAACACGGACTACTCGGTGGTCGTGGAGGAGTGAGGTTGCATCGAGAACTCCTTCCGTAACACGCGGCCACCCAAGACCACGGCTGACGGCTTGACCTCTTTTTTGTCACTCTGAGCCCCCACCTGACGGGACGACGAAACTCGCAAACGGCTGAGCGCCTGATTGCCGAACCAGCCCACAAACTCCAGGAGACCCCCGATGACCACCGACGACGACACCGAGATGAAGGGACAGCTCACCCCCGAAGGCGATAAGGTGATGCGCAACCGCATCGGCGTGCTGCTCCCGTCGCGGCACCGCGGGCCCGGGGCCATCCCGGCCAACGACGCCAAGCCCACGCCGATGAAGAGCGACTACGCCGTTGACGGCCCAGGCTGCGTTTGGTAGGCGGGAGTCAGGGGCGAGGAACCAGGCGCCTGGGACAAGGAACAAGGAGCGAGGGACCTGAGCGAGACCAGTTTCTGCGGCCACTGCCATGGAGAGAGCCCCGGGTCCGGGCTGGTCAGCGGGCCGAACACTAGGAGCGTGCCATGCAGCTTGCCGACCAAGTAGCCATCATCACCGGAGGCGCCAGCGGCTTGGGCCGCGCCACCGGCCTCATGTTCGCTCAGGAGGGCGCCCACATCGCCATCGCCGACATAAACGCCGATATGGCCGCCGAGACCGCCAGCGAGATCGAGGCCCTGGACCGGCGCGCAATCTCCCTTAACACCGATACGACCGACAAGGCCCAGGTCGAGGCGCTCGTCCAGCAGACCCTCGACACCTTCGGTAAGATCGACATCCTGGTCAACTGCGCCGGCGTCGCCCACCGCTCGCTGGTGGTCGACTTCCCCGAGGACAAGTGGGACTGGGTGATGGACGTGCATATCAAGGGCATGTTCCTCTGCTCGCAGGCGGTGCTACGCCCCATGATGGACGCCGGCTACGGAAGGATCGTGAGCATCGCGTCGCGGGCAGCGTTCAAGGGCCGTGCCGGGACCGGGCCCTATTCCGCCGCCAAGGGCGCGATGATCGCCCTCACCCGGGTCCTGGCCGTCGAGTCCGCGCCTCACGGCATCACCGTCAATGCCATCGCGCCTGGCACCACGGAAACGCCTCTCGTGCGCAGGGTCATCGGCGAGGAGAACTTGCAAGAGGAGGCCCGCACCTCCGGCGTGATCACGACACCCTTGCGCCTGGCGCGGCCCGACGAGCAAGCGGCGGCCATCCTTTACTTGGTCGGCCCTCACACCAGCCACGTCACCGGCACGACCATTCACGTCAACGGCGGCAGCTACATGCCGTGACCGGCTCCGCCGCCCCAGCGACCGAGCTGGGTTTGCACCGTCCAAGCCGGTGGGCTAGAATTCCCATTCCACAGCCCCATGCGAATGGCCGTGCTCGCCATAAATCCGAGACGGAATAACGACCATGGACTTCTCTTTCAGCGCTGACGAGCAAGCCTACCAGGCCGAGGTCAGGGCCTTCCTCGAGCGGGAGCTGACCCCCGAGCGCCGCCGCGAGCGCCTGGACTACAACGACCAGTCGTGGTCCGACGAGACGTTGGACCGGGAGTTTCGCCAGGCCCTCACCCAGTCGGGCCTGATGGGCTACTCGCTGCCGGTGGAGTACGGCGGCCGCGGGAAGCCCGGGGCCTACAACGCCATCCTCTCCTACGAGATGGCGCGGGCCCGGGCGCCCGGCGTGTACCACAGCGTCTACATCATCGGTCCGTCGTTGATGGCCTTCGGCAGCGAAGACCAGCGGCGCCACTTTCTCCCCCGCATCGCTCGGGGCGAGGTGGAGTTCTGCCTGGGCTACTCGGAGCCTGGCGCCGGCAGCGACCTGGCCAACCTGGAGACCCGCGCGACCGCCGACGGCGATGACTTCGTCATCACCGGCCAGAAATCCTTCACCACGGCGGCGCACCGGGTCGAGTACTGCTGGATGGTGGCCCGCACCAATCCCGACGTGCCCAAGCACAAAGGCGTGAGCCTGTTCATCGTTCCCATGGACGCCCCCGGCGTGACCGTCCGGCCGATGTGGACCGTCCCCGGCTGGCAGCACAACGAGGTCTTCTTCGACCGGGTTCGCGTGCCCAAGTCGGCGCTGGTCGGCGAGCGAGACCACGGCTGGTACCACCTGATGACCGCGTTGGACTTCGAGCGCAGCGGTTTTTTGTACTACGGCGAGGCGCAGCGCCTCCTGGACGAGCTGCTGGACTACTGCCGAATCACCTGGCGCGATGGCCGGCCCCTCTCGCGGGACCCGCGGGTGCGGCAGAAGCTGGCCCGGCTGCGCATCGAAATGGACACCGGCCTGCGCATGGTCAAGCGCATCATCTGGATGCAGAGCCGGGGAGAGGTCCCCAGCGTCGAAGCGTCGGTCAACAAGGTCTGGGCCACGGACATGCTGCAACGCATCTGCCGGTTCGGCACGGAGATCATGGGGCTCGCGGGGACGCTGATGCCATCCAGCCCCTACGTCTTCCGCCAGGGCCAACTCGCTTACGGCTACCTGGAGACGTTGCGCAGCACCGTGTCCATAGGGGCCAACGAGACCCAGCGCAATATCCTCGCCCAGCGCGGCCTCAACATGCCCCGATAGACCTGCTCCACAGGGGCCTTTGATTGTCCTCCTTCCACTTTGACCAAGGGCCGTGGAACGATCTCGTGATCGCCGCCGGCCCTTCATCCAGACCGTCCCGTGCGGTAAGCTAGAGCGCCGGCACGTCTTGCAGCCGCGGAACGAGGAGCGTCCCACGTGGAATTTCGGTTTACGGAACAGCAGGAGCGTTTCCGCAAAGAGGTCCAGGACTTTCTGAAGGCGGAGCTGCCCCCCGGGTGGTCCGAGGGCGGACTGGACCTCGACGAGGATGGCGGGGATGACGCCAAGGACGCCTTCGCTCAAACCCTGGCCCAAAAGATGGCGACGCGTGGGTGGATCACCGCCCGGTGGCCCATAGAGTACGGCGGCCTGGGCTGGACGCCCCTGGAGCAGGTCATCTTCTCCGAAGAGATGACTCGCCACAAGGTCCCCCGGACCTACATCACCGACGCCGGCGTCTCCAACGTCGGCCCCACCATCGCCGTGCACGGGACCGATGAGCAGAAGGCGAGCTGGTTGCCCGGCATCGCCGGCGCCAAGGAGCGATGGTGCCAGCTCTTCAGCGAGCCCAATGCAGGCTCCGATCTGGCGAGTCTTCAGACCACCGCGCGAGACGACGGCGATGTCTTCGTCGTCAATGGCGTCAAGATCTGGAGCTCCGGAGCTCACAAGGCCAAGTGGGGCGCGCTGCTGTGCCGGACCGATCCCGACGCCCCCAAGCATCGCGGCATCAGCTACCTCATCGTCGACATGACCAGTCCGGGGATCACCTTCGCTCCTATCATCAACATCTGCGACGTCTACTCCTTCAACCAGGTGTTCCTGGACGACGTCCGTGTCCCAAAATCGAACCTCATCGGCGAGCAGAACCGCGGCTGGTACAGCGGCACCACCACGCTCAACCTGGAGCGCTCCTTTATTCGGCACGCAATCATCAGCCAGCTCTACTTCGACGAGGTCCTGACCGTGCTCCGGGACGGCGCCGATGGCCACAACATGCTCGATCGCAACCCGGCCCTGCGGCACAAGCTCGCCGATATCGCCGTCGACCTGCGCGTCGCTCGCCTCCTGGCCTATCGCGTCGCGTGGCTCCAGAGCCAGGGCGACCCGCCGAGCTACGAGTCGTCGGTGTCCAAGCTCTACTGTGGCGAGATGGCCCAGCGGCTGGCGCAGATCGTGATGGAGACGTTGGGCCAATACGGCCAGGTGAAAAAAGATTCCAAGTTCGCCGTGCTGCGAGGCAAGGCTCAGCAGATCTACCTGACGCAGCGCGGCATCACCATCGGCGGCGGAACGTCGGAGATCCAGCGCAGCTTGATCGCGCGCCGCGGCCTGGGGTTGGGCGGCTAGGCGGGGCAGTCCAGAGGCAGGAGCACAGCCGATGTTCATCCGAGTCGAGCCGAAAGACTTCCTGATGTTCTCGGTCTTCTTCACGTTCAACAAGGAGCGGCCGGACCTGGAGGACGACCAGGTCAAAGCCTACCTGACGGACCATGGCCTGGCGCCCAAGTGGGAGCGGGACGAGGAGCTCGAGGGGACCGCCTGGCGGGTGATGTACTTCGGCGGCTGCTACATCCAGAACCATATGAACGACATCGGCGCGATCCACCGGCGCGGCGTGGAGCGGTCCTTGCTCCTGCAAGCGATCGACCGGGCCTTGCGCCGGCGGCCTTCGGCGGCGGTCCAACGCGCGCTGGACTCGCTACCGCCGGAGACGATCGAAGCGGTCACGTCCTCGCTGGCGGAGCTGTTCCACGTCGAATCGTCGTTCGACGAAGACAAACAAGGCTACGTCGTGGTCCGAATCAAGACCGGCGAGGTCCGACGCGAGTTCCTGAAGCTCGCCAACGACCGAAGCGCCGTCCCGGCATCCGTCGACTGACCTACCACCCAACCGCGCGCCGCACTGCGGCGTCCAGCGCCCCGTCGGGTAAGAGCCGCGTGGCGATGGTGCCGGCAAGAGCATCCAATCCCACCGAATAGCGCGCCTTGGGCCGCTTCCCTTCGATGACCTGCCCGATGCGAACTGCCACCTTGTGCGGGTCGGCGCCGGCGAAGGGCCCGGTCCGCCTCTTCCGCGCTTTGCCGATGGCTTCCGCGTAAGGAGACTCGGGGTCCGAGACCCGCTGGGCGTTCACCTGGTTCTCTTGAAAATCGGTGCGGAACAGCCCAGGCTCGATGAGCACCACCCGCACGCCGAAGGCCGCCACTTCCATCCGCATCACCCGGCTCATAGCGGACAGGGCCGCCTTCGAGGCGGCGTAGGCCCCACCCGCGGGGTTGCCGATCCGTCCCGAGACCGAGCCGACGTTGACGATGGTGCCGAAACCGTTGCGGCGCATGATTGGCAGGACCGCCTGGCTCAGTCGCCAGACGGCGAACACGTTGGTCTCGAACTGCTCTCGCAACTCGCTCATCGTCAGGTCTTCCAGAGCGCCCCACAGGCCGTAGCCGGCGTTGTTCACCAGCGCGTCGATGCGGACCGACTCTTCGACGGTCTTGGCAACGACCCGTTGGACCGCCCCGTCGTCGGTGACGTCCATCGCCTCCACGGAGAGGGGCAACGAGGCATCCCGCGCCTCGCGCTCCAGCGACTCCAGCAGCTCGGCGTTCCGGCCCGTGGCCACCACGCGATGGCCCTTGCCGGCCAGGTGCAGGGCCGTCGCCCGCCCGATCCCCCGGGTTGCGCCGGTGATGAGGATCACCTGATTTTCCTTGGCCATTGGTCAACCCTCTCCTTGCCAGTAATCATTCCATCGCCGGTCGACCTTGGCTACCGTCTCCGCATCCATCTCCAGCGTCGCGGGGTAGCCCGGCTTGAACGTCGCGTCGATGCCCAACGGTCCCCGATAGACCGGCGCGGCGCCCTCCATGCGCATCTCGCGGAAGATAACGTCCCGGGCCGGGTCGAACCGCGTGAAGATGCCCCACAGCAAGCTGGTGCGGTCGTCGAGGTCCACGTCGGGACTGACGGCCGCTATCAGCTTGACGCCGGCCAGACCGTCGTCCCGGCACAGCCGCGTCAACACACTGCGGGCGTCTTCGGTGGCGACGGTCACCGCCAGCAGCGTCTCGCGGACCAAACGCCACCCCTTGGCCTCCGGCGCGAGACGCGATAGGTCCGCGGTCATCGGGCGGTCCGGCCTGTCCGGCGGACGGTCCTGCTTCGGCGTGGCGTCGATGGCCATCTTGCTCCCGAGGTGCATCTGGAAGCTGGTGAAGTCCAACGTGTCCAGCGGCACCTTGGGGAGCAGCAAGAAATCGGACTCGGAGCGGTAGTGGCGTTGGATCTCCCCCAGCACTGCGTCGAAGTCGCGGGGGTCGACGCCCGAGCCCACCAGCACGATGCACTTGGTCAGCGAGAGCTGGCCGTTGCCGAACAGGCCCAGAGCCGTCTTCATCGGCTCCTTGGCGTACCGGCTTCGAACGGAGACGACCACCAGGTTATGGAACCCGGCCTCGTAGTAGGCCCACATGTCCTCGACCTCGGGCTGGATCAGCTTGACGAACGGATTGAGGAACTGCTGCGCCGCGTCGCCCAGGTACCGGTCCTCCTGGGGCGGTTTGCCAACCACCGCCGCCAGGTAAACGGGATGCTTCCGCCGGGTGACCGTCTGGATGCGGAACACCGGAAACGGCGACTCGTCCGAGTAGTGGCCCAGGTGATCGCCGAAGGGGCCTTCGGGCAACCGCTCGCCCGGCTCGACCCTTCCCTCCAGCACGAACTCGGCGTTGGCCGGTACGCGCATGTCCAGCGACTTGGCTCGCACCATCGGCGTCGGCTTGCCCCGGAGAATGCCGGCGAAGACCAGCTCCTCCAGGCTCTCGGGCAGCGGCAGCACCGCCGCCAGCAAGAGCACAGGATCGCCGCCCAAACAGGCCGCCACCTCCAGCGGACGGCCCTGGGCCTCGGCCTCCTGATAGTGGAATCCGCCGCCTTTTTGAAGCTGCCAATGCATCCCCGTCGAGACATTGTCATGGAGCTGCATCCGGTACACGCCCATGTTGCTGCGGCCGTCGGCGGGGCGGTGGGTTATGACCAGTGGAAAGGTGATGAACTTACCCGCGTCCTGGGGCCAGCACTTGACGACCGGCAGAGTCGAGAGGTCCGGAGCTTCGACGACCTGCTGGCTGATGCCGCGCCGGACCGGTTTCAACCGGCCCGCCAGCACCCTCCGGACCGTGCCTCGCGACTGCCAAAGCGCCTTCAGCGACGGCGGGTTCGCCCGCTCGAGCAGGCCGATCAGCTCCTCGCCGACGCCCTGCGGGTGCCGGCCCAGGGCCAGCTCGATGCGTCCCGGGCTCCCCAAAACGTTGATCAGCAGGGGAAAGTCCGAGCCTTTCACCCGCTCGAACAGCAGCGCGGGGCCCTCATCTTTCACCACCCGCGTGGCGATCTCGGTAATCTCCAGCTCCGGGTCGACCTCCACGCGAATCCGGCGCAGCTCCCCGCGCCGCTCCAGGACGGCCATGAAATGCTGAAGGTCGGAGAAGGGCATCGGACCTAGTCTTCCAGGCCCGCCAGCTCCGCCAGGGGGTCGCCCTGCCAGCGTTTGAAGAGCGCGTTCTCCACTCCGAGCCGATCGAGGATGCGACCCGCCACCGTATCCACCAGATCGTCGACCGTCCTGGGATGGTGATAGAACCCAGGCATGGCCGGCAGCACCTCGGCGCCGGCCTCGTGGACCGCCAGCATGTTTTTCAGATGGATCCGGTTGAGGGGCGTCTCTCGCGGGACCAGCACCAGCGGGCGCCGCTCCTTGAGGGCCACGTCGGCGCCCCGCTCGATCAGATTGGTGGAGACCCCGGAGGCGATGCGCGCCAGCGTGCCCATGCTGCACGGCACGACGGCCATGGCCTCGAACGCGTACGACCCGCTGGCGATGGAGGCCGCGAAGTCGCGATGCCCCAGAAGCTCGAGACCGCCCCGATCGACGCCCAGGTACTCGACCCACTGCTCCTGCCGGGCGGCCAGGGCGCCGGAGAAGCGCAGCCCCAGCTCGATATTCAGCACGCGATCCCCGGCGGGCGAGACGATGAGCTTGACGTGGTGGTCCTCCTCCAACAGCGCTTGCAGCACTCGCCGAGCGTAGGGGGCGCCGCTGGCGCCCGTGATGCCGATGACATAGGTGCTCATCTCCGCCTCCTCACCTTACCAGCACGTCGGTCATGACAAAAAGGAAAAAAATGACGCTGATAATCCCGTTCATGTTGAAGAACGCCACGTTGGCCCTGGATATGTCCCGGGGCGACACCAGCCGGTGCTCGTAAATAATAAGCCCCAGAAACGCCGCCGTCCCCAGGTAGTAAACGAAACCCACGTCCAGCACTATCCCCGCGGCGGTGATGAACCCGACCGTCATCAGGTGAAACGCCTGGGCCGTCCGCAGGCTGGTCGCCAGCCCGAAACGGGCCGGAATGGAGTGAATCCCCTCGCGCCGGTCGAAGTCGATGTCGAGGACGCCGTAGAGGGTGTCAAACCCGGCAACCCAGAACCCGGCCCCGATGCCGAGCAGCACCGCGCCGACCGTGAGCTCGTTGGCCACCGCGATCCAGATGCCGGTCGGCACCAGGAGGTAGACCACGCCCAGGCCCAGGTGACACAGCCAGGTATAGCGCTTGAGGTAGGGGTAGAAGACCACGACCGCCAGCGCCACGGGCCACAGGTACCGCGCCCACGAGCTGAGCTGGTAGACCGCGCCGAGAAACAGTCCGGCCGCCAGCACGGTGAAGAGCAGCATTTCCCGGTGGCGCAGCAGCCCGGTCGGCAGATGGCGGTCCGCCGTCCTGGGATTCCTGGCGTCGATTTCGGCGTCGATGATGCGGTTGGAGGCCATGCCCACCGTGCGGGCGCCGACCATCGCCAGGGTGATCCAGCCGAAGGTCGAGGCTCTTGGCAAGCCATCCTCAACCAAAAAAAGCGTCAGATAGGCGAAGGGCAGCGCCAGGATACTGTGCTCGATCTTGATGGACTGGGAGAAGAAGACCGCCTTGCGCCATCCCGACTTTAGTCGGGACCACGGCGCCAATGAAGCCACGGCGGCGCTCACGCCCAACGCTCCGCGGCGTCTGCGCCGCACCGGCTCACAACGATCGAGTCCACCATGGTCCTTCGCCAACACCGTCGACCGGCGCGCGTCTCTTAGATAATTCGCGACCGTCGCCGGACGCTCGGATTCGTGCGCATACGATTATGGGTCTGGTCGAGTCTAGGAACACAGGATGGACGCTGTCAACCGGGGCGGCTGAGCCTCAGCAATATTCGGCCCCATTGGCTGAATTGGCTCAGGCGCGGGTGGTGACTGCGCAGGCCCGAAATGCCGATCTGGCTCAGGCGGCTGAGCCGCAGCCGCTGGTGGCCACGTGGGCCGGTAATGCCGATGCGGCTCAGCCGTCCAGGAACTCCTTGATCACGTCGCCGCCCCACTCGTCGCCGCCGACGGGCCTCCGGTGGCGGTACGCCAGGAGCCAGCGCCCGTCTTTTTTCTTGAACGTCCAATGGTTGTAGCCAAGGGTGTAGACCCCGTAGCCCTCGCCTTCCTTGGTATACACCACGGAGTAGCCCTCGGCCCAGGCGGCGTCGCCTTCGACCCTGATGAACGTATTGACCGAGGTGTGCATGCACCGGCCCTCGATGGCTTTGTGCCCGCCCGCCGGATCGGTGATGAAATCGGTCAGCTCCTCATGCCCGCTCCACTTCGTCGAGGGGCCCAGGTCGATCGTTCCATCGTCCGTATAGTTCTCGACGTACTCCCGGGACCGGCCCATGTCGGCGGTGAAAGAATAGCGGGCCAGGGTCTCTCGAATCTTCTCCCGATCCTCCAGTGCCTGGAGCCGCTGTTCCAGCTCCACCAGCTTCGCGTCGGCGTCGGCAGCCATGTCAGCCTCCTCTTGTTTCGAATGCGAAACGCATCGCAACGGTCAGGCGCCTATGCTAGCATGCAGGGCGACGCAACGCCTTGACCTCGTTTCACACCGTTGATAGACTCGCATCGAAGAGAACGCAAAGAGGAACCCATGTCGCTGGCTCAAGAGCTCACGTTCGACACCTACGACGAGGCCGTCGAGTCCTACCTCGACCGGGGCTGGACCGACGGGCTGCCTATCGTGCCGCCCACACCGGAAAAGGTGGCGGCTTTTCTGGACTATGCCGGCCTGTCGGCCGACGAGGTCCTGGGCCACGTTCCCACGCGAGAGGTGACCGTCAACGCCGAACATGTGGCCGTCAACGCCGTCATGGCGGGCTGCAAGGTCGAGTACATGCCGGTAGTCGCGGCGGCTGCTCGGGCGCTGCTGGAGGAGAAGGCGAACTGCCATAGCACCACCGGCACCCTTTCCGGCGCGGCCCACGCAGTCATCGTCAACGGTCCGATTCGCAACGAGTTGGATATCAACTGCAAGGCCGGGTGCTTCGGCCCCGGCTGGCGGGCCAACGCCACCATCGGCCGTGCCGTGCGGCTGGTGGCGCGCAACGTCTGTCGGGCCATTCCCGGCTTCCTCGACCGGGCGACGTACTCTACCCCGGCCCGATACTCGTTCTGTTTCGGGGAGAACGAAGAGGACAGCCCGTGGACGCCGCTGCACGTCGAGCGCGGGTTCGCGCCCGAGCAAAGCACCGTCACCCTCCACTCCGTGATGTACATGACCTCGGCGCGGGACTCGGCCAGCCGCGACCCGGCCGGCGTCCTGGACAGCATCTCCCGGACGGTCCGCGCCATGGGCGTCACCGGCGACCGTTGGCTGGGGAAGGACACCAACGTGGTCCTGGTCATGGGCATGGAGCACATGCGCTACTTCGCCGAAGCCGGCTGGTCCAAGAAGCAGATGCGCGAATACCTGTTCCCCAAGCTCACGGCGCCGTCGGGCAAGGGCGAGTCGCCGGTGCGCTTGGGCAAAGACGATGGCATCCTCATCGTGGCCGCCGGCGGCCACGGCATGTCCGAGACGTGGGTCCTGCACCCACACCTGGCTTGGGCCATCACCAAGCCAATCGACCTGGCCTAGCGTGGCTCGATCAGCGTAGACAGGAGGTAGCGTATGGCGCGGAACGGAAGCGACCGGATCGTGACCCTGGACCCGACAAGCGGGCCCCTGGACCGAAAAGACCAGCGGAAATTCCCCGAGCGGCGCGAGACTTTGGACGGCGCGGTGATCGGTCTCATTGCCAATGGGCTGGGCATCACCGAGAAGCTGATGGACGCCCTGTATGAGGAACTGGAGAAAGAGGCCGAGCTCATCGGCGCGGTGAAGGTGCTCAAAAGCAGCGTCTCGGTGCCGCCGGAACCGGCCGATTGGGAGCGGCTGACGTCGGAGGTCACCGTCGCCATCACTGGATTCGGCGGTTGAGGCTCCTGCAGTGCGCGCAGTATGCGCGACGCAATCGAGATGGAGTGGTCCGGCGTTCCCAGCGTGGCGATCATCCACGAAGCGATGAGGGGGTCGGCCAACTCGATGAGGCGGCTCAGCGGCGTGCCGGACTACGACTTCATCACCGTGGACTACCCCCACATCCCCACCGCGGTGTGGAGCGACGATGAGGTGCGCGAGGTCGCCAAAGAGGTCGCGCCCAAGGTGGTCGCGGCGCTGGTCAAGAACCGCGGCTAACGCCGGAACCCCATGTGGTGACGAGAGCGAAGACGGCGATTCGAGCCGTCTCCGAAGCAGCGAGATCGGTAGGCCGCCTGCCGGGAGGGCTCGATGACACTGGCCGCAGAAGCATGGACTGAGGAGCGCGTCGAGCTTTTCGGAGGCCAGCTGCATCTCCTGAAAGGCGGCCAAGGCGACCCGTTGGTCGTCCTGCCCCGCGATAACGGATACCCCGGCTGGCAGCCTTTCCACAGCATCCTCGCCGAGCGCTTCACCGTCTACGTCCCTTCGCACCCCGGCTACCACAACTCCGATGGTCCCGCCTGGAGCTGGTTGGCCAACGTGCGAGACCTGGCCATCGTCCACCGGCGCCTCCTGCGGACTCTCGGTCTGGACTCGGTGACCCTGGTGGGCCTGGGATTCGGCGGATGGCTCGCCGCGGAGATGGCCACGATGGACGAGCGGCCGTTCAAGTCGCTGGTGCTCGTCGGGCCGATGGGCATCCAGCCGGCGGAGGGCGAGATCTTCGATCAGTTCCTGGTCAACACCGAGACCTACGCCCGTGCGAGTTACCACGACGAAGCGAATTTCGAGGCCGTCTACGGCGCCGAACCCGAGTTCGAATACCTGGAGAACTGGGAGTCCGACCGGGAGATGACCTCTCGGATCGGCTGGAAACCCTACATGTACAACCGCACGCTGCCCGGGCTCCTCGGCGGCGTCTCCGTGCCGACGTTGGTCGTCTGGGGACGGCAGGACCGAATCGTCCCCCTGGAGTGCGGCGGGCTCTACGCCGACGCCCTGCCCAATTCCCGGCTCGAAGTGCTGGAGGCTTGCGGCCACGCCGTCGATATCGAAAAGCCCAACGAGCTTGCGAAGCTCGTCCTCACCTTTGCGAAGACACTTTAACGGGAGGAACGCATCATCACCGCCGTTCGCCGCCCTCAGCGTTTCACCCGTGACGGAATGAAGGAGCGTAGCGCCTTTACCGGTGTCAGTAAGAAGTCGTCCCGATGCATCGGGACGACTGAGGGTTAGCAACCGTGGAACTGATCTACTTTACCGAGCAGCCGATGGCCACCTACCCGGAGGAGGATGCGAAGCTGGAGGTGCCCATCGGCCCAGGCAAGACGCAGCGCGTAACGTCGCTGATGCTCTCCAACAAGTATTTCGACCCCGTCTCGGGGAGCCGCCTGTACAACGAGCGTCTGGAAGAGTACGTGCTGGTCGACGAGGTAGGATTCGACGGCATCATGCTCAACGAGCACCACACGGCGCCCTTCTGCATGTCGCCGCGAATCAACGTCTTCGGGTCGATCCTCGCCGCCATCACCAAGCGGGTGAAGATCGTGATGCATGGCAACCCGCTGCCGGTGGTGGATAGTCCAGTCCACCTGTCGGAGGAGCTGTCGATGATCGACATGATCTCCAAAGGGCGTCTGGTCTCGGGGTTCGTCCGGGGCGGGGGCGTGGAGAACATCCAGGCCAACCAGAACCCGGTCTTCAACCGCGAGCGCTTCGACGAGGCCCACGATCTGGTCATCAAGACGTGGACCACTCCCGGCCCGTTCCGTTGGGAGGGCAAGCACTTCCAGTTCCGGGTGGTCAACCCATGGACGGCGCCGCTGCAAAAGCCCCACCCAAGAATCTGGATCCCCGGCGTCGCCAGCAAGGAGACGGTCGTCTGGGCCGCCGAGCACCGCTATCCCTACGTCGGCCTCGGCACCAACTTCGACTTGAGCCAGAAGATCAAGGATATCTACCGAGAGGCCGCCCGCCGCGTCGGCTACGAGGCGGGGCCGGAGCAGTTCGGCCAGCTTCTCCAGTGCCACGTGGCCGAGACGGAGGAGCGCGCCGAGCGAAACGCCCAGGAGTTCATGTGGATGGCGGGCGAGTTCACCGGCCTCAACCATCCCATCTGGGGCACGCCCACGGGGTATGGCTCGCCATCGAACCGGAAATCGTACATCGAGATCGCGGCGGGGCGCAGACCCATGAACCGCCCTCCTTCGATGAACCAGCGCAGGCTCGAGCGGACCTTCATCTGGGGCACCCCCGATCGAGTCGTCGAGCAGCTCAAGGTCGTCCTGGACAACAACCGGGTGGGCATCCTGTGCCTCTGGGCCAACGACGGCCGCATCGACCACGAAAACTCCAAGACCTGCATCCGTCTCATGGGACAAGAGGTCTTGCCGGCGATCCGCGAATATGCCAAGGAGCTGGGACTGGTCGGTCCGTTCGAGGCGAACACGCCCGTGAGCCTGGCTGAAACGCCTAAGGAAGAGCTGCAACCAGTTGGATAGGGCGGCTCGCGGCGTCTAGGGCGAACCCGCCGGCAGGCGGCGCAGGTCCCGGCCTTCGTTGACCACCGACGCCAGGTTGCGCAGCGAGCTGGACCACAGCTCCAGGTGATACTGATACGCTCGCTGCCATGCGTCGCCCTGGCCGTGCCCGGTGTGTGTCAGCGTGACCAACGCATAATCCGGGCTCAGCCCCTCCCAGGACCATCGCGCGACGGTGGTGCCGAAGGCCCGGCGGACGCCTTCGTGAACGAAGCTGTAGGCGATGCCATACGCAGCGTCGAAGCCCTCGATGCTGCCTTCGATCTCGTCGCCGCCCGCCAGCTTCAGCCGAATAGACGAGCCCACCTGGGCGGTGAACTCCGCCTCGGTGGCCAGCCAGGAGGTCAATCCCCGAGGGGTAACCAGCAGGTCCCGAGCCTTGGCAGAGCCGCAGGCCAGAGTCACGGCCACATGAATCGAATCTGGTACGTCCTTGTACACGAGGCCTCCGGGAGCGCTGCTCGAAGCCCATACTACCGCAGATCGGGCCTCGCGGCCACTGTACCGGCTCCGTCTCCGGCCGGTTGAACCGGCCATCGTGTCACGGTATAGTCTCTCCAGCATCTGTGGAAGGAACAGCCATGGCCAAGGCCGAACAGCCGCTGCCCGACCTGGACCGTCCCGAGACGCGTCCCTTTTGGGAGGCGTGCCAGCGGGGCGAGCTGACGATCCAGCGATGCGGCGACTGCGGCGCCGACATCTGGTACCCCCAGACCGTCTGCGAAAAGTGCAACTCGTGGAACGTCCACTGGCGGACCCTCAGCGGACGCGGCGTCGTCTACTCGTGGATCGTGGTGCGCCACGGGCTCCACCCCTACTTCGCCGGCAAGCTGCCCTTCGCCGTGGCCCTCGTCGAGCTCGACGACGCCCCCACCGTCAGAATGACCACCAACATCCTCGACTGTCCCGTGGAGGATATCCACATCGGGATGCCGGTGGAGGTCGTCTTCCAAAAGGTCAACGAAAAGCTGACGATGCCCTACTTCCGGCGCGCGGAGTAACGATCGTCTCGCCCCGATAGCGGCGCCCCCCTATCACCGTCCCGAAGGCGGCCCGCTACTCCACCCGGCCCCAGCTCACCACCCGCTCCAGCGTGATGACCAGCAGCGGGCGCTCCTCCAGAGCCATCGCCCGGTACTGCGGATACCGCTCTCGCAAGCGGCGCAGCGCTGCCGGCTGGCGGCGGCCTTCATCGACGATCTCCGCCCGGCCTCGGACCAGCAGGTAGCCGAGGCGCGACCAATCGTCGGAGTATTCGTCGACCACCACGGTCACCTGCGGGTTGGCTCGAATGTTCCGCAGCCGTTCGAGTCGGGCCGCGCCGACTCGTTTGGGCTTCTCGTCGATGGGCGAGAAGAGCCGGCGGGCGTGAAAGGCGTAGCAGATTGGCACGACGTGAGGCCGTCCATCCGGCCCGGCAGTTGCCAGGTGGGCGACCCGGTGCGCCGCTAGGAACCGCAGTTGCGATGGTGTAAACTGGGCCACCGTCGTCATCGGTGGGATGATAGCACAGGCTCGCGCAGGCAGGGGGCGCCAACGGCATGCAGGTCCGGGCCGTAACCGTGGGGCAACGAGTCTCGTTTCCGCTCCGCCCAGGCCCGGTGCATCGCGCGGCCCGATTCGCCTCGGCGGCGAAGGCCGCGTTCGAGGAGGCCGGTTACGAGGTCCAGTCCCTGCGTCTGGCGACCCAGCCCATCAGCGACATCCTGCGCCGGAGAGCGCCTGCTGATGCGCCGGACCTCGCCCGCGACGTCGAGGCCGCCGCGGGCTCCGGGGGCGTCGACTACTGCTCCCTGGGGCCGGTGCTGGCCGCCGGCAGCGAGGACGCCACTTCGCTGATCGGCCAGATCCCCGATATCCTGGCCGCGACCGAAGGCGTGTTCGTGTCCGTCATGGCGGCAACCACCCGCGACGGCGTCAACCTCGCGACGGTGCGCGCCGCCGCCGAGGCCCTGGTCCGCATCGGCAAGCTGGATGCCGAAGGCGCCGCGTCCCGCCGGTTCGCTCTGACAGCCAACGTGCGGCCCAACGGGCCTTTTTTCCCTTCGGCCTATCACCGCGGACGCGGGCCCGGCTTCTCCATCGCCATCGAGGCGGCGGACCTGGCGGTGGAGGCGTTTCGCGCCGCGCGGGACCTGGACGAGGCCGCCGACGCGCTGGTGGCGTCGCTGGAGCGCCACGGCCACGCTCTGGCCGAGGTCGCCGGGCGTCTCGAGCGGCAGCATGGCGTCGCGTTTCGCGGAATCGATATCTCGCCGGCCCCGTTTCCCGAGAAGGCGCGCAGCATCGGCGAGGCGATGGAGCGGCTCGGCGTGGGGCGGTTCGGCGACCACGGGACCCTCTTTGCCGCGGCGTTCATCGTGGACATCCTCAAGCGAGCGCGGGTGGCCAAGGCCGGCTTCTCCGGCCTGATGATCCCGCTCCTCGAAGACGCCGTCATGGCGGCGCGGCACGCGGAGGGGGCGTTCGGCATCGATCACCTGCTGCTCTACTCGGCGGTGTGCGGCACCGGGCTGGATACGATACCGGTCCCCGGCGACGCCACGGTCGATCAGATCGCGCCGGTCTATCTCGACCTTTGCGCTCTTTCGGTGGTCCTCGACAAACCCCTCACGGCCCGGCTCATGCCGATGCAGGGTAAGCGGGCGGGCGACCCAGTGCGGTTCAAGTTCCCGTACTTCGCTCCGACGACGGTGGCCGACCTGGGCGAGGGGAGCCGGTTCTCGTGGTCCGCGAAGGGCCGCTGGAAGCCGGGCGGCTGAGGTGGCTGAGCCGCAGCAACATTAGGCCGGAAAAGCCGATGTGGCTCAGCCACCGTGGTCCGGGATATTGATGCGGCTCAGCCGCCTCACCAGTTGGGAGGGTGGCCCCACTCGTCGATGTGCGTGACCTCGCGGACCGGGCGGCGCGGTCCGGCGCCGAACCGGCCCATCGGCCATCCCATCGGAATCATCGCCGCGGTAAGCACGTGGGACGGGATGCCCAGCAGCTCCTTCACCTCGTCGTCATGGAAGGAGTGGATCGTCGTCAGCGTCGTGCCGAGACCCTCGGCCCGGGCCGCCAGCATCAGGTTCTGCACCGCCGGATAGATCGACGAGCCCGAGCGAGCGTTATGCCTCGTCTCGCCGCTGGGGTCGCCTATGAGGCAGGCGAAGATCAGGACCGGCGCCTCCGCCATATGGTCCGCCAGGTACTGCGCGGAGCGCCGCGTGCGCTCTCCAGCGGCCTCCTGCTCCGGAGTCGGCGCCGGGTCACCGGGTCGCGGCTCGCCGTAGCCCGATTCGAACAGAAGCCGCAGACCGTCGCGGTACCACTCGGCGATCTTGCGTTTCTTCTCTGCGTCACGCACCACGACGAAGGCCCACGCCTGCTGATTGCCCCCGCTGGCGGCATGAATCGCAGCCTCAAGCACCTTCTGCACCAGCTCGTCGGAGACCGGGTCGGGCTTCAGGCGGCGCATCGAGCGTAGCGTGGTGATCGCTTCGGTCACGTCCATGGTTGTTCTCCTCGGCGCCGGAGCGTCCCGGCGTTCGCGCCCGGCGCCTACGCCTCGGCGCTGCGGAACCTTCGCATCTCCTCCGCCTCGCGCAAGAGATAATCGAGCAGCATCCGGGCCTCTTCCTGGCGCAAGTCGAGCGTCGACATCGACAGCACCCGATACAGGATTCCCGAGCTGACCACGGCCGTCGCCTTGCCGCCGGCCGGAGGCAGCTCGACGCCCAACGCCTGGGCCAGGAACGGGGCCAGACGCCGGCCCACGACGGAGGCATGGGTCCGCGCCACCACTCTGCCCTGGTAGCGCAGCGTGACGCCGCCTTTACCGTGGAACAGGGTGATCGCCATCTGGCCTTTGGGGAGCTCGATGGCCTCCTGCCCCCGCTCCAGCGCGCGCTTGCGGCTGATGGACATCAAGCCCCCGCGAACCTGGCGTCCGGCAACCCCTGGTGGCTGAGCCACATCAGCATTTCCGGCCTAATGTTGCTGCGGCTCAGCCGCTGGCTCGGCCAGCGATGGCGCCCGTTCTTCATGCCACCGGCTACTCCCCCAGCCGGTCGCCGGCCCGCATGCCCGACGCTTCGACGAACTCGGGAGCTTTGAGCTTGGCCGACCCTTCCGGCTGCACCCGGCGGACCGTCAGCGCGCCACCCTTCAAACCCACCACGAAGGCGTCGCCGGCAACGGCGATGACCTCGCCCGGACGGCCCTCCTCGGCTTCGTTCGAGAGCGCGCAGTCGAAGATCTTCAGCCGCTTCCCCTGGTACGTCGTGTGAGCCGCGGGCTGAGGATTGCACCCCCGCACCAGGTTGTATACGTCGGACGCCGGCCTGCTCCACTCGATGGCGGCGTGCTCGTCGCCGCAGATGGGCTCGTAGGTAGCCTGCGTTTCGTCCTGCGGCAGACGAGGCGCGTCCCCCGCCTTGACCAGCGCCACCGATTCAGCCATGGCTTCGACGCCCATGTCGAACAGCTTGCCGAAGTAGAGCGAGCCCAGGGTATCGTCGGGGGTGATTTCCACTTCTTTTTGCAGCAGGACCGGGCCGGTGTCGATCCCTTTGTCGGGCCAAAAGACCGTGAGGCCCGTGCGGGTGTCACCCTGAATAATGGCCCAGTTCATGGCGCTCGCGCCGCGATGGCGCGGCAGCAGCGATGGGTGGTACTGGATCGTGCCGAGGGCCGGCTCGTACAGGACCTGCTCGGCCAGAATGTCGGTCACGAAGGCCATGACGTTGAGGTCGGGTTTCACGCCGGCGTAGGCGGCAAAGGCCTCGGCCTTCTTGAGGTCGCGGGTGGTGAACACGGGCAGGTCTCGCGCCTCGGCCAGGGCCCGCAACGGGTCGGGCCTGCCCCCCTCGCGCGTCGCCGGGGCGGACACGCCGACGATCTCCTCTCCATCGTCCAGCAGCCGTTTGAGCACCGCCTCACCGAAGGCGGCCTGGCCGATCACCACAACCCGCATCGCTCGTTACCGTATCCTTTTTTTAGGCCCGTGCGTCGAACAGTCCTACCATGATAGCCGCTGCCTTACGGGTGTCAACGAGCCGAGTTGACCCGCCCTGGCGCCCGTGCTGTAATGGGCCAGTTTGGAGCGGGGGCAAGGGACAAGGGACGAGGAACGACGAGCTGGAAAGCAAGAGGAGGTCGCCGTGGAATTCACCGGGAAGACTGCCATCGTCACCGGAGCCGCCAACGGCATAGGGCGTGCGACGGCCGTCGCCTTCGGCAAAGCCGGGGCCAACGTGGCGGCGGTGGACATCGACGACGCCGGCGCGAAGCGAGTCGCCGCGCAGATCGAGGACACCGGCGGCGCCGCCACGGCGTACCAGGCCGACCTCACAAAGCCCGCCGAGATCAAGGCGATGGTCCAGCACGTGGTGGACACCTACGGCCGCGTCGACGCCCTGGCCAACGTGGCCGCCATCTATCCGAGAGCGACGGTGTTGGAGGTGACGGAGGAGTACTGGGACCGCATGATGGACCTGAACCTCCGCGCCGTCTTCTTCTGCTGCCAGGAGACGTTGCGGGTGATGCTCCCCCAGGGCAGCGGCGTGATCGTCAACATCGCCTCGGGCGCGGCCTTTCGTGGCATCGAAGGTCTCAGCGTGTACTCGGCGGCCAAGGGCGGCGTCGTTTCCCTGAGCCGGGGCCTGGCGCTGGAGGTGGCGCGCACCGGCGTTCGGGTGAACGTCGTGGCGCCCGGCAACACCGACACCGACGGCATCCGCGCCAATCTGACGCAGGAGCAGTTGGACGCCGCCGCCGCCGAGCTGGTCTCCGGCCGTTGGATGGAGCCCGAGGAGATCGCCGCCGCTATCCTCTTCTTGTGCTCCGATGCGGCCTCGGGCATCAACGGGGGCATCATCAACGTCAACGGCGGCAACTACATGATCTGAATGGCGGTTCCAGCTGTGCCCACCCTGTCATGCTGAGGATTACTTCCCGAGCGGGAAGGACGACGAAGCATCTGGGCCGGGACAGCCTCACCCCAGGCCGTACAGGGCCGCCGCGTTGCCCGCGACGATCTTATGCCGGTCGTCGTCGGCCACGCCCTGGAACTGGTCGGCGACGGACTGGCGGGAGTTGGGCCACGTGGTGTCGCTGTGGGGGTAGTCGGACGACCACATGATGTTGCCGGCCCCCACCAGGTCGATGACCGCCATTCCGGCCCGGTCCTCGATGAACGTCGCCTGCACCTGCCGCCGAAAGTAGAACGACGGCACTTCGGCCAGCTTGGCGCCGCTCCAGTACTGGTGGCGAACGAAGGTGGCATCCATCTGGGTGATGAAGTAAGGCAGCCAGCCGAAGCCACCCTCGACCAGGACCATCCGCAGGCCTGGATGACGTTCCAGGACGCCGCCGAAGATCAGCATCGAGACCGGCTCCGCCAGGGCCAGTTTCCCCATGGCCATGTACGAGAGGACAGCGCCGGGATCGCCGGTCATCGTCCTCCCTCGGAGGCCGCCGATGTGGAAGCTGATAGGGAACTGCCGCTCCTCGGCGGCGGCCCACAAGGGCTCGTAGAAGGCGTCTGAGTACTGAAGGGACGGCTGGGCCGGCAGCACGACGCCACGCAGGCCAAGACCGGCGATGCGCTCAATCTCGGCGGCGGCCGCATCGACGTCCTGGACGGGGACCAGGCCGAGGCCGACGAAACGGCCGGGCGCCGCAGCGCAAAACTCCGCCAGCCAGTCGTTGTAGGCCCGCATGCAGGCGAGACGCAGCTCCGGCTCCTCCATCGAAGCCAGACGGAACCCCGTGCCGGGGTAGATCACCTCGGCGTCGACGCCGTCCTGGTCCATGTCCTCGACTCGCGCCCGGGGGTCATACGCTCCCGCCCTCATCTCCTCGTAGCTATGCCCGCTCCGTTTGTAGTCCTGGAATTTCCTTCCGGCCATGGAGTCGAGCCCGATGGCCCGGGGAGCGCCGGTCTCGAAGATCCAGACGTCGCCGTCGTCGATGCGCTCGACGTGAGGCGCCCGGTCCCGAAGCGAGGCCGGGACCCGCTCCACGAACGTGTCCGGCGGCTCGTTGATGTGCGAGTCGGCCGATATCAGCGAATAGCTGCCCATCGTCTCCCTCCATGCTCCGATTCTCCCCCATTGTATGCCCGCCGCCCGCGGTGGGAAAGGGCCCTGCCGCCAAAGCGAGGGCCTTTCAATTGTCACCCTGAGTCCCGATGAATCCCGATTCATCGGGACTCAGTCGGAGGACTCAGGCATGCCAGTTTAAGCGGACAACCCATGTAAATGGGCAACGTAGGCCGGAGACGCCGATGCGGCTCAGCCGCCTCAGCCCCCGAGGCAACGCCGGACCGTGGTCACAGATCGACGGGTCGCAGCTGGAGGCGCCCCTGGCCGCTCCGTTCGAGGTATCCCGCGGGGTGCTCGGTCTCGTGGTCAAAGACGACCAGCCACTGCTCTCGGACGGCCTGGTCCAGCAGCCGGCGTTTCTGGTCCAGCAGCTCGATGGGATAGAGATCGTAGCCCTGGGAGTAGGGCAGCGGCAGGTGGTGGACCGTGGGGATCAGGTCGCCGAAGAAGCACGCCGACCGCCCGTCGACCTCCAGCACGACGATCTGATGGCCGGCGGTGTGGCCTCCGGTTCGGCGGCACCACACGCCGGGAAGGACCTCGGTATCGCCGTCCAGCAGCTCGAGCTGCCGGTTGCTCCGCAGCGGCTCGATGTCCTCCTCGAAATAGCCCGCGGCGTTGCGCTCGTTGGGGCTGGTCGCCTCCTCCCAGTCGGCCCTCTGGACCAGGTGCTGGGCCCGAGGGAACGTCGTCCGCAGCTCCTTCGTGCCGGTGTAGTGCGTCGCCCCGCCGGCGTGATCGAAGTGCAGATGGCTGAGCACCACGTAGTCGATCTCCTCGGGTTCGATCCCCCGCTGGCGGAGCTGATCGGGCAGGTTGCCCGCGGCCATGGCGAAGATGCCCCGGCGCTTCTCTGGATGCTTCGTCCCGACTCCCGTGTCGACCAGAATCGTCTTGCCGCCGGCGCGGATGAGCGCACAGTTGAGGTTGACGGTCACGCGGTTGCGCTCGTCGGGCGCCATCAGCCGCTCCCACAGCGCCTTGGGCACGACGCCGAAGAAGGCGCCGCCATCGAAGCGCATGACGCCGTCGTTCAGCAGATCAATTTGGAAGCGGCCGAGCTGCATCTGGGCAGGCTCTCCCTGGCGTCACGCCGGCGGCGCCGGATTTTGAAGGCCTCGAGTGAGGGAGCGGGGCATGATGTGCGCCAGCTCGTCCTGGGACCAACGCCCGTTCGTATAGATCGCCCTTGCAACGTGGAGCGGTTGGAACCAGCCGAACTCGCTTCCCGACGAGTGGAACACCTGCCCGTTGACGTTGCCTGCGGCTTCGGTGCACAGGTGAGCGACCAGGGGGGCCAGGTCCTCGGGGTCGTAGGGCCGCACCCGCAACAGGCCGGAGCCGGCCAACGCGCTCGAAGGGTCGCCCCGCGCTTCCGCTTCCTTGGCCCGGCGGATCGAGTTCTGGAGCATCCGAGTGTCGGTGGGGCCGGGGCAGACGGCGTTGACCGTGATGCCGAAAGGGCCCAAGTCGCGGCTCATGGTGTTGGTCATGCCGAAGATGCCGGCCTTGGCCGCGGCGTAGCTGACCCGCTCCACGCTGCCGATGATGCCCGCGCCCGAGGAGATGTTGACGATGCGTCCCCATCGTCGCTCCATCATGGGGCCGCAGGCGTGGCGCGAGCAGTTGAACGTGCCTTTGAGATGGACGTTCACCACGGCGTCGAAGTCCTCCTCTTCCATCTCGTAGAACCAACCGGGGCGGCTGATTCCCGCGTTGTTCACCAGGATGTCGATGCCGCCGAAGGCGTCGACGGACGTTTGAATGATTCGCCCAGCGGCGTCGAACCGGGACACGTCGTCGTAGTTGGCCACGGCCGTCCCGCCGGCCTCGGCGATCTCCTCCACCACCGCGTCGGCGGGAGCATTCGACGCTCCCGAGCCGTCGAGGCCGCCGCCGAGGTCGTTGACCACGACCTTCGCGCCCTCCGCCGCCAGCGCCAGCGCGATGGCCCGCCCAATGCCGCCACCGGCCCCGGTAACCACTGCGGCCTTTCCTTCCAGATAGCTACTCATGCGAGCGTCCCTCGACCTTCTCTGAGTTCTCGAACAGCCTGCGCGGGTTGTCGACCATCATCGTTTGGATCGTTACGTCGTCGACCCCCGCCTGGCTGAGACGCGGCAGGAACTTTCGAAAGATGTGGCTGTGCCGGTTCTCTTTCATCAGCTCTACCTGCTCCGTCAAACGATCGTAGGCGGCGCCGACGATGCAGCAGGTGTGGTCCTGGGACAGCAAAATACGATCGGCATATCCCAGGGCCAGCAGGCCCGTCAGGGTCGCCAGCCGGAACTCGTCCGACTGGGCATGGCGCAAGCCGATCTGGTCGAAGCCGATGGAGCAGCCCAGATCCATGATGCTGACGAGGTAGGGCGTGTCGGTTGAGAAACAGCAGTGGCCGATCATGACCTTTCGCGGGGCCACGCCCTCGTTAAGGAAGATCTGGGCCTGCTCGACACCCATGGTCCCTCGCGTGGTATGGGTCACGATGGGGACCCCGGTCGCCAGGCTGGCGCGGGCGGCGGCCCGCAGCGCCCGGCCCTCGTTTTTGGTGATCAAGCCCTCGCCGGTGGCACCTTTGATGATGCCCGCTTTGATCCCCGTGTGGCCGATTCCCTCTTGGAGGTCGTGGATGAACACCTTCGCGATCTCGTCGGTGGTGCGGACGCGAAAATACGGGGGCATCGCCCTGGCTTCGTGGTCGAGCCCGGTAGAAATAATGATGTTGACGCCGGATGCCTGGGCGACTTCGGCGTGGAAGTCGGGATCCCTCCCCAGACCCATCGGCAAAGGGTCGACGACGGTGGAGACGCCCAGCGCCTTGACCTCTTTCATGTTGTCGATGGCCGACTTCAGCGCGCTCTTAACGTCATAGGTGTTAAACGGGTCCATCGCCCAACCGAGCCAGGCGACCTTGAGGTGTTCGTGGATCAGCGTCACGCCCAGCTCGCCGGAGGAGATGGGTCCCAGCACGGTGTTGACGGCGGTCTCCACGTTCGGATAGCTCCTCTCGTCGGGGTTTCAGGACGGGCGGCGCCCCGATTATACCTCACCGTCTCGGTGGGTCCGGCCTGTTGCCAGACCAACATTGCCATCGACGCGGACGCGGGGTAAGCTATGTCGGTCGCGGGAGCGGGCATCGGGCGAACCGGAGTGGGGCCCGCCGGGTGAAGGCACTCCCCATCGCGTAGAGACCCGGCCCCGGGCTCGGCGGCCCAGCGGCCCAGCGGCCCCGAGAACTGAGGAGGCATCGATGCCGTCCGACGATTTGACCATTACCGATAACCGGACAGGCCAGACCTATACGATCCCGATCAAAGACGGCGCGATCCGCGCCATCGACCTGCGGCAGATCAAGACGGCCGAAGACGACTTCGGCCTCCTCAGCTACGACCCGTCGTTCGAGAACACCGCTTCCTGTCGCAGCGCCATCACCTTTATCGACGGCGACAAGGGAATTCTCCGGTACCGCGGCTACCCCATCGAGGAGCTGGCCGAGAAGAGCTCCTACCTCGAAGTCGCCTACCTCCTGGTGAACGGTGAGCTCCCCCGCAAGAAAGAGCTGGAGGAGTGGACGTACAACGTCGCCCACCACACGTTGGTGCACGAGAACATTCGCAAGTTCATGGACGGCTTCCACCACGACGCGCACCCCATGGGAATGCTGCTGACCGGCATCGCGGCCCTCTCCACGTTCTATCCCGACGCCAAGAACGTCACCGAGCCCGACGAGCGCAGGATGCAGATCTACCGCACCATCGGCAAGATTCCCACCCTGGCCGCGTTCGCATACCGGCACCGCCTCGGCATGTACTACGTGTACCCCGATGACGACCTCTCCTACGCGGGCAACTTCCTCAACATGCTGTTCAAGATGGGCGAGATCAAGTACAAGCCGAACCGGGTCATCGAGCGGGCGTTGGACGTTCTCTTCATCCTTCACGCCGATCACGAGCAGAATTGCAGCACCAACGCCATGCGGTCCATCGCCAGCTCCAACGTCGACCCCTACTCGGCCATGGCCGGGGCGATCGGCGCATTGTCCGGCCCGCTGCACGGCGGCGCCAACCAAGCGGCCCTGACCATGCTGGCGCAAATAGGCAGCAAGGACAAAGTCTGGGACTTCGTCAAGCGAGTGAAGCAAGGCGAAGAGCGCATCATGGGGTTCGGCCACCGGGTCTACAAGAACTACGACCCGCGAGCGAAGATCATTCGTCGCATCGCCGAAGAGGTGTTCGAAACCACAGGCCGCAACCCGCTCATCGATATCGCCGTGGAGCTGGAGCACATCGCCCTTCAGGACGACTACTTCGTTGAGCGCAAGCTCTACCCCAACGTCGACTTCTACTCGGGCATCATCTACCAGGCCATCGGATTCTCGGTGGACATGTATCCGGTGCTGTTCGCCATCCCCAGAACGTCGGGGTGGCTCGCCCAGTGGGATGAGATGATGCGCGACAGCGCGACGCGCATCGCCCGGCCTCGCCAGATCTATGACGGCGAGCCGGCCCGCCCGTACATGCCCATCGGCAAGCGCCGCTCTTCGTAGCTCAAGGCGAGCCGAACGCTCCGAACACTTCGCCCCTGGCCACCCCCGACTGCTCCAGCAGCTTGACGATAAGGTCTTGCGCGGCGCTAAAGCGGAAGTTCGCCTCCAGCAGGGCTTCGTTTCCCGCCTCCCGCGCGGCCCCGTCGCCCGACGCTTCGAACACGACGAACGCGTCCGTCGCCCGAACGAACGCGGCCGATGCCGACCGCAAGACGTCGTGCACGTCGACGGCCTTCTCTGGCGGCGTGATGGCCTGGACCCGGGCGTCCATGGCCCGATACTCCTCCGAGAACCGGCGCATCGCCTCGACCCGCTCGTCCCTGGGAAGGACGAGCCGGCGCGTGAGATAACCGTTCCATCGGCGGCCGATGTCGCGGGTCACCTGCTCCTCCGCAAAGAGGCGCCGCGCATAGTCGATCAGGGCGGCGATCTCGCGCTCGTAGGTGTCCAGCTCCACGACCGAGCTGCGGACCCGCTGCTGGAACTCGGCGAAGGACATGGCGAACAACCGCTGGAACACCGCATCCAGCTCGGTCGGTGAGTCCGCCAAGCCTTCCAGCAACGGCCGCAGGGTGTGGTCGCCGTAGGTTCGGGCGACGTAGTCGACGGTCACGAAGGCTTGGGAGTACATCAAGTTCAGCCGCTCCAACTGGCCGCCACGCTGCCAGACCTCATACCCGCCCAGCGTCGTCAGGTCGATCCAATCGCCGGCGACTACCGCGTCGCGCACGATGTTTCGCGCCTGCCGCCTCCACTGGCGTTCCTGCTCGGGAAATCTCGCCAAGCCGGCCTTGTAACCTTCGAAGTCGGCCACCCCTTCGATGAACCACAAGGGAGCGTTGCGGTTCGCCTCGATGCGCGCCGCGATCTGGTGCACCACCTCGTGGGCCACGACGTGCGGCATCCCCAGGAGTGGGCTCCCCGAGACATCGAGGTATATCCCCGAGCGCGGGAATGCGTAGAGGGACAGCCCAGCCTCGAACCCGGCGATCTCCTCGGCTCCACCCGCCTCGGCTTCCCGCACCAACGACGCGTTGTCCGGCAGGAGATAAAAGTCCAGCCCGCCATCGAGCTGGTAGTCGAGGTCGATCTGCACCTGGCTGAGGCCATCGTTGAAGTTCTGGGCGATCAGGACGGCCGTCGCTGCCGGGACCGCCGGATCGAAGAAGAATCGCCCTTCGGGCGTGCGGTAGAGGGAGAACGAGGTCCCTTCGGACACCACGTCCTCCAGGGGGAGCTCCAGCTCCGTCAGCCGGTAGGCGATCGTGAGGCGGGTCCCGTTCTCTCCCCGTAGCTGTACGGACCAGTCGCCCGGGGAGTCGCCCAGGGACTCGCGCCGCCACGTTGCTTCGCCCCCAGCGTCGGCGCGCACCGATAGGCTGCCGGCGACCCGCCCGCGAGGGTCGACGTAGAATACGGCGGCGCTCTCCAGCGGATCGAGGCCGGCCACGGCGAACGTCAGGACGGTGCCGGCGTAGGCCTGTGGCGTCGTCGGTCCGGGGCCTATCGGCGAGGCTCTCACGATCGTCACCGGTTCGATGGGCGCGACGGTCGGCGGTGGCGTGGGTGTCGCCGCGGGAAGAGGCGTGGGCGTATCGGGGATCGCGGTGTCTGGCGCGGTCGCCGCCACCGCCGTCGGGGAAGGAGGTGGCGGCTCGACGACGCTCTCGGTCGGCGTGAGAGAGCCGGACGAGCAGCCCGCGACCGTCACGGCAGCGGCCAAGACGAACAGGCTCAACCACGTCCGCAGAGGTATTGCGGTCAGCGTTTGCATGGGAAGATCCGGAGCGGCGACGTTCAATGCTCCCTCAGAAGGCTACGTGCCGGTTCGAGGGATGGATTGGAGCCGGTGGTTGCCGGCCCAGCGGTCGAATGGCGGGGACCGTCGCCGCTTCCTGACGAGGCGCCCGTCGAGACGTTAGCCCTTGCGGTAGGCGCGCAGCTCTTTCGGGAGAGTGAAGGTCACGTCCTCATCGACGACTTTGATCTCCCGCGAGGCTGGAAACCCGATGGCGTTGAGATATTCCAGGACCTCGGAGACCTTGACCTCGGGCGTCGACGCGCCGGAGGTGACGCCGATGGAGCGGACGCCGGTCAGCCAGCCTGCGTCGATCTCCGCGACGTCGGCGATACGATACGAGGTGACGCCCTGAGCTCGGGCGACCTCCATCAATCGAATCGAGTTGGAGCTGTTCGCCGCTCCCACCACCAGGATGAGGTCGACGTCGCTGGCGATCGCCTTGACGGCCTGCTGGCGGTTCTCCGTCGCATAGCAGATGTCGGCGCGAACGAGAATCGATGGAAACCGCTCCCGCAGAACGCTGACCACATCCCGGGTGTCCTCGACGCTGAGCGTCGTCTGCGTCAGGCAGACCACCCGGTTAGGGTCGGGGACCTCGACGCGGCGGGCGCCTTGCACGTTCTCGATGAGCTGGATAGCGTCGGGCGCCTCCCCCATCGTGCCGATGATCTCATCGTGGCCCGCGTGGCCGATGAGGAGGATCGAATAGCCGTCTTTGACGTACTTGATGGCCTCCACGTGCACCTTGGTCACCAGGGGGCAGGTCGCGTCGATGGTGGTGAGGTCTCTCGCCGCGGCGCTCTCCCGGACGTCGGGGGCCACGCCATGGGCGCTAAAAATCACGACGCTCCCGTGAGGCACCTCCTCCTCGGACTCGACGAAGCGAGCGCCTTTGCGCCGCAGGGCGTCCACCACGTGGGGGTTGTGGACGATCTCTTTCCGCACATAGACCGGCGGCCCATACAGATCGAGCGCGATCTCGACCACCTCGATGGCCCGTTCGACGCCGGCGCAGAACCCTCTGGGGGTCGCCAGCAACAGCCGCTGTCTCTTCTCCGTTGTCTCTACCATCGACTCACTCCGCGGGGTATCTACCCGATATCGCCTCTCCCTTTGTGGCAGAGGGCTAGGGTGAGGGCGATCCCAATCTGGCGGCCCCATTTTCGGGATGCCTTCCTGCAATGGGACCGCCCAGTGTAGCACCTCGCCATTTTCGGACGCAACGGGCGCCGTTCCCGCGCAGCCGGCCCGGCGACCCGCGCCCACCGCCGCCGAGGCCGACGCGGGATGCCAGCCAGGCAACTCCTGGACCGGTCGTCATCGGCCCCGCCGGAACAGGCTCAAGAATCGGTCCTCATAGCGCTGAAACAGGCCCCAGCGGTCCAGCTCTTGTTTGAGCAAGGACGGATCGAGGTTTCCGGCCTTGACTTGCGAGAACAAGGACTCGACGCGTTCCACCCCGGCGCGGGGGACGCCGTGCACCGGGTCCGGGTCCAGCAGACCACGGCCCGCCAAGTCTCCAACGTTCCCGGCGACGGACTCGGCGGTGTACTCGTAGATGAACTTCAGCAGCGAGACATCCCACAGGTCGTCGGCGCCGCGAATCACCACCGCAAGGCTGTCGCCTTTCCCATTGAGGTCGCCCTTGATGCGGTCGGCAACGCCATCGGGCTCGCCGCTGACGATGTTCAGCCCCGTGGCCTCGTTGCGATAGGCGTAGAGCAGGCCGGGAGAGTTGGGCCCGTAGTTCATCGCCAGGATCTCCATGGAGCGGCGGGCCTCCTCGCCAAAGCCGTCCAGGTTCATCATATAGGTTGGCGTGACGACCTCCGGGCGCTTGGCGATGACCTTTCCTTCCCTGATCACAGTCTCGGGCTTATGGGGAGCGATCTCCTCGTAGGAGGGGTGAGTCACCAGGAAATAGCGCAGGTTGGTGACGCCAAAAGTCGCCAGGTGCTGCTGGGGCGGCCTGACGACCCTCGTCTCCGCCAGGGCCGCCGCGATCCTCTCCTCGCCCGGTTCTTGCGCCATGTCGCCCTACACCAACGCCAGAAGCTCTTGCCGGTACCCCTCGAGGTGCTGCTCATACTGCTGGCCCAGACGGGCCTTGAGCCGCAGGGCCTCTTGCTGGAACTCCGGCATCATCTCCACGTTCACCGGCTGCGACGAGGCCACGCCCTGCTGCTGCATCTGCTGCTGCACCTGGGCCTGAAACTGCTGTTTGAGCTGAGCAAGCGCCTGCTGGCGTTGCTGCTCGCCATGGGTCTTGAACTGATCGGACACATACTCCACCCGCCCCAGAATCTCGTCGACCTGCTTCGAACCGCCCATCAGGACGCGAATCGCCTCGACGGCTTCCTTCCCCGACTGCTCGGACGTCGGCTTCTGGGGAAGCTGTAAGTTAGCGACCAGGACCCGAAGTGCGCCGCGAATCACGTGGGGCCGCTCCCCTTCATCGTAGACCGACAGATCGGCCGAGCTCACACCACCCTTCAGGAGCTCCGCCGCGAGCTTCTGGCCTTTGGGCACGCCGGACCATTCCAAACGCTTCTCTGCCGTTGGAGGTGCAAGCTGCTCCACCTTCTCCATCGCCTTCTCGTAAGCGCTCTTGATGTCGCCCATGAAGCCCCCTCAATCTCCGAAGACGCTCAGGCCCGACCTATTATAGCAGCGCACCGTGTGGCAGCGCATCGCGATCGCATCAGTTGGAAACGTAATGAAATACTTGACACTCGCTTATGGCGTATATATCATTCCTGCAACCTTCCGCCTGGTATAGGCGCAGGGGTATGTTGACTTTGATCGGTTGCGGCGAAAAAGGGCCGAGAGATCGAGCAAGCGATCCACGAAGTAAGGAGTTCCACACATGGGAAACCAGATGAAGCGGCGTTGGCTTGGACTTTCGGGCGTCCTAGTGACCTTCGGACTGATCGTGGCAGCCTGCGGCGGCGGCGAAGCGACGTCCGCCCCCAGGGTGCAGCCGACGGCGGCCCCCACGGCCACGCCGGCGCCCACGGCCACGCTCGAGCCCGCGGTGGCGCCACCGACGGTGACGCCGCTCCCCGCGAGGCCGCGAGCCACACCGACCCCGAGT
>JACZVV010000102.1 GCA_022572465.1 Chloroflexota bacterium | reverse complement strand
GATCAGGGCGTTGTCGCCCGGCTGGCTCCCGCCGCTGGCCAGACCGCCGACCTTCACACTGCCGGGGTAGGCGTAATCGAGTCCCGCAAGCAGGTTCTCGGCTCGCAGGGAGAAGGGGTCGACGAGCACGACCAGATGGGGTTCCTGGCTGGCCTCCACGCCGATGAGCTGCTCCCAGGCGCCGGGTCCGGCGTCGAGATCGGGGAGGGCTTCGTTTTCGACATGAAACGGGACCAGCTCGACGTCTGGCAGCCGGGCGGCCGTCAGGGAAAACCCGATGCGGTCCTCGACCTCGCGTCCACCGCCGATGACGCCGCCCGCCGAGCATCCGATCAGCACTCGCGGGCGGAGGGCCTTGCTCACCAACGCCGGCACGTCTCCATACTCGGGAGCGTGGTGGGCCGAAATGAACGCCACAGCCAGGTCCGGCGGCTCCGGGCCCAGGTCGTCCTGGATCTTGCCGACAGCCTCGTCGACAGCGTCACGAAGTGAGAACTCTTCGGAGACCGTTGAAGACCACTCCATGGAATCCTCCTTCGTGGGCCCAGGCCCTCGTGGTCCCAAGCCTTCATGGTCCCAAGATGGTTGCGCGCTCCCATTATACGCACGGGCCCCAGCGAGCGGATGGGTGACGAGGTCGGCGATGGACGCAGCGCTCCGTTCCGCCGGTCGACGCGGGTGCGCTTGCCCGGTATCATAGCTCCCGCGGCGGTAACTCCCCATGGACGAAACGAGCCGAACTCGCATCCTCGACGCCATCAAGCGTCTTCCAAAGGGCGTCCGGTCCCACATCGAGACGGTCCGCGGCAAGAGCGCCCAGCTGGCGAGCCGCTTCGGCCTGGACGAGGCCAAGGCCGACCTGGCGGCCCTGGCCCACGACGTTTGCCGCACCGTGAGCGGGCCGGACCTTCTGGCGATGGCTCGCGGCTTCGGCATGCCCGTCACGGGCATCGACCACGCCGTGCCCGTCTTTCTCCACGGGCCGGTGGGCGCCGAGGTCCTCAAGCGAGACTACGGCCTCGACGACGAGGAGGTCCTGAGCGCCATCCGCTGCCACACCATGGGCAAACCCGGCATGAGCGGCCTGGACAAGACGCTGTTCCTGGCCGACAAGCTCGACCCTTCCAAGACGGGGCGCTACCCGTTCATCCGCGAGGTCGACCGGCTGGCCGGGGATGACCTGGACCAGGCCATGCTCTGCTTCATCGACCACCAGGTCAGGAGCTTTATCCAAGAGGGAAGCCTGGTGCATCCGGCGATGATCGCGGCTCGGAACGACGCCGTGCTGTCTCTCAAACGTGAAGCCTAAGAGCGTGTGTGCAATGTCATTCTGAGGAGTCCCGGCGTGTCGGTCCGATAAATCGAGACTCTCGACAAAGTCGGAGGAAGACGAAGAATCTCGCGAAACAGCTTGCGTCTGACTTCTGGCGAGATTCTTCGTCCCGATTACATCGGGACTCAGAATGACATGTGCGGAACCCTTTTCACACAGACTCTAAGAGCATCGAAGCCACGCAGCCACCGGAAAAGCCGACGTGGCTCAGCCACCTCAGCCGCCGTCCGACGGCGCCTGCGAGATCCCGATCAGGATCGTCAGCACGAAGCCCGGCGCGATCGTCATCAACCCCCGGATGAACGCAACGCGCAGCGCCGATTTGACCGCGGCGGCCATGGACACCAACAGCCACAGGGGCACCAGCACACCCATCACTTGACCGACGATGGGGATGATGAGGAAGAGCAGCAGCACCGCCGGCGCGGCGGAAAAACCGAGAACTGTCAGCATCTCGTTTGTCGGCGGCGGGCCATCTTGCCTTTCGTGAAAGATCCGGCCCAGGAAAAAACCTGACGCCGCGGGAACGAGCCAGACGCCCGGCATGATAATGAGACCGCGGCCCACGGCCTCGGCGGTCGATATGTCGGAGTCGATCGTAAACTGGCTGGCGATGATCACCGCCATGACCGCCGCCACCGTCCCCAGCAGCACCACGACCACCGCCTGAGTGCCCGCGACGGGGTCGCTTCGCAACTCCGCGTAGAGCTTCTGGTCGAGCATGGCCGCTCGCAACATACGGGCAAACAACATCGTGATGGCTCCCGAAGGATTCTAACGGCACCGTCGTCGGCGTTCAACCTCACCGGGCGACTGGCCCGCTGAATCGCGGCTCGCGACATCCAGGCTCTAGTCGAGGTCCGCCCGATGGAATCGGGACGCGACTCCTGCCGGACACGGTCGCCTCGACAGGTCGATTCATTTTATTCCATGCGGCGAAAGCTTCGGTTGCCACAGACCCACTTGACAAGTTTAGAACGCCCGTGCTACTATCCGGCCTACAGATGAGAACAGCCGTTCTCGCGAACGTGCGTTCGATTAGGCGGTACGCCGGGAGGTCCGAAGCGATGCCAGCACTTCTGGAGCGACCAACGCCAGTCCGGGAGGAAGGCCAGCCCAGGCTTTTCTCCGCCATCCACGAGACTCCGGAGAGGGCGGCGCGTCCGGCGCCGGCGCGGCTGCGGCCACCACTGGTCCGCCGGTCCGAGCCGGTGGCGAGAGCAACCCGCCTGTTCAGCCTGGAGCAGCGGCGGCACCTTCGCGGCGTCCACCGACGGCGCGCCAGTCCCGTCGGGCGCATGACCTACGTCGCCGGCGTAGCATCTCCCAACCCTCATGCGGGCATCTCCCGGTGGGCCCATGAGCCGGGCGTCGTGACCGTGACCATCGGCGAGATGGATCTAGGCGCTTCACGCCCGGCGCTGCGAATCGTCCATCACCTGCGATGGACAGCCGAACAGGGAGACAGGATGAGCGCCGAGATTCACCGCACGTTGTTGGGCCTGTGGCGCTGCAGTCGAGTCGTCGTCGGCGCGCCGGAGAACGGCCCCACGCCGGCTCATCCGCCGGCGATGCCTAACCCGCCGCCGGGCGTCGTGGTGACTCCCATGAGCCGGGCCGCCCGATCGCGCATGGGCATCGGCCTGCTGGAAACCATCGCCGCCCGGCGGGTCAAGGCCTACGTCGACGACGGCTCGCCCGAATCCAGGGAGTTCTGGGCGCAGATCGTCAAGGCCCAGTCGCGCGTGAGCCGCGACGGCACACTGGACTTCGACGTCGACGCGAGTCCGGGAGGCGATGGCCTCCTTCTGAGCCTCGCTCTGGCGGTCGAAGCCGCCCACGAGCTGTTTCAACCGACACAAGGCAGACTGCACGAATCGATTCCTGCGTAATCGAGAGCCACCGATGGCCGACGGCCCCGACCCGCTTGCAACGTAGAGACCTTGAGGGAGGACTGCAATGCGAAGGAATGAGCCACTGATCGATCGCCTGCCGGAATTCACCGCCTTCGGAGACCATGGGTGCGACCTGCACCCCTCCTGCCTGAGCTGCCCTCTGCCGCGATGCCGCTACGACGACCCGGGATGGCTCCAGCGGGAGGAGCGTGACCAGCGTGACGCCGAGATCTTGCGGGCGCGCGTCGCGGAATCGCTGCCCGTTGCCCATCTCGCCGCCCGCTTCGGCGTCAGCACCCGCACCGTCCATCGCGTCATCAAGCGAGGCGATGTCGACACGCGCGTCCTGGTGGCCTCCTGACCCTCGCCATTGGCCCGTGGCCCGCGGCATCGCCACCGGAAAAACTGACGTGGCTCAGCCGCCGGAAATGTTGATGTCGCTCAGCGACGGGTGCGCTATACTGAGGGCCCGGAGGTCGCATGACCCGATGGGTCTCTACCAGCGCGTCGCCCTGCCGCTGCTCAATCGCCTGGACCCCGAGACGTCCCACGGCCTGACGCTGCGATTGCTGGCGACGCTTCAGCGCACGCCCCTGGCCCTGGCCGCTATCGCGTGGGCGGCGTCGTTTCAAGACGAGCGTTTGGCTTTCGAGTGGCGCGGCCTCTCGTTTCGTAATCCCGTGGGTGTCGCCGCCGGTGTCGACAAGAACGGCCGCGGACCCCGATTTTTGAATGCCATCGGCGCCGGCTTCGTCGAGGTGGGAACGGTGACCCCGCTCCCTCAAGCGGGCAACCCCAGGCCGCGAGTCTTTCGCCTGCCCGAAGACGAGGCGATGGTCAACCGCCTGGGCTTCCCCAACGAGGGGACGGCACGGCTGGCCCAGCGCCTGAAGGGCGCCAGGCGTCCGGGGACTCCGCTGGGCGTGAATATCGGAAAGAACGCCTCCACGCCGCTGGACAACGCCGCCGAAGACTACGTGGCGTGCCTGGACGCGCTGTATCCGCTGGCGGACTTTTTCGTGGTCAACGTGAGCTCTCCCAACACCGAGGGGCTGACCAGCCTTCAGGGGCGGGAGGCGTTGGCTGGCTTGGCGGAGTCACTGGTGAGCAGGTGCCGGGAGCTGGCCGAAAACGACGGTATGCCGATCAAGCCGTTGCTGGTGAAGGTGTCGCCGGACCTGTCACCGGCCGAGATGGACGACGTGGTCGGCGTGTGTCTCGGCCAGGGGATCGAGGGCATCGTGGCGGTCAATACGTCGATCGATTCGACGCTGCGAAGCGTGGCGTCGGCGCAGCTTCGCGGCGGCCTGAGCGGCAGGCCGTTGCACCGGCGCGCCGTGGAGACGATCGGCTATCTGCGGCAGCTCGTGCCGGACGATTTTTTCCTCGTCGGCGTGGGCGGCGTCTTCGATGCCGGCGATGCGTGGGCGCTGCTGCAAGCCGGCGCTAACGCGGTCCAGATGTACACCGGGTTAGTCTACCGAGGCCCGGGCGTGATTGGTTCGATCAATCGCGGCCTGGTGGAGCGGCTGGAGCAAGCGGGCCTGACGGGCATTGCTGACGCCGCGGGCCGGGCTTGACCTTACCTCCAGCTCTTGGCCTTGGGCGCCCGCTCGATGCCGGGGATGGTTTCGGCCTCCGACACGATGATGTTCAAGGTTCCTTCGCGGCGGGTGACCGCTCCCCGCACCAGGAGGAACTGCTCCCGAAAGATGTTGCGGTACCGCTCGTATACCCGCGGCCAGACGATAAGGGGGATGTGGCCGTGCTCGTCCTCCAGGGTGATGAAGACGGCCTTGGCCAGGGGCCGCTGGCGGCGGATCACCATCCCGGCGGCTGTCACCGGCGCGCCGTCCTCCAGACGGTCGAGGTCCTGGCTGGTGGCCACATTCGGACCCAGGCCCTCCCGCAAGTAGGCCATGACGTGCCCCGTGGGATGTAGGCCCAGGGTGCGGTACTCGGCCAGCATGCGCTCCCACGGCGTCTGCTCGGGCAACGGCGCCATATCCTCGGCCACCGACGGCTGGAGGGCGAGCTGCTGGTTGACGGGGCGGTAGCGGAGGCCTACCTCCCACCGGAGGGCGCGGCGGTCCGGCGCAAGGCTGTCGAAGGCGCCGGCGTCGGCCAGGTTGTCCAGGGCCTCCTGGCGCAGCCCGGTCCGCTCCATGAACGAGGCCAGGGAGACGAAGGGCCCGCCGGCCTGCCGCGCGTGGACGATGGCCTCGGCCACGGTGGGTCCCACCTTGGCGACCTGGAGAAAGCCCAGGCGGAGGGCCTCGCCCTCGATGACGCAACGCTCCTCGCTGCGGTTGACATCGGGGTTGAGCACGGGGACCTGGTGGCGCTTGGCGTCCTCTTTGAGCGTCTCCAGGTTGTAGAAGCCCATGGGCTGCTGGTTGAAGAGGCCGATGTAGAACTCCAGAGGGTAGTAGTGCTTGAGCCAGGCGGACTGATAGGCGGTGACGCCGAAGGCGAAGGCGTGGCTCTCGGGAAACATGTACTGCCCGTTGAACTTCTGGAAGATGCGCCGGGCCGACTCCTCGTCGACGCCGCGCCGGGCGGCGCCTACGCGGAACCGCTCCCAGTAGGACTCGATCAGGGCTTGGTTGTTGCGCCGGCCAAAGGCGCGGCGGAGCTGGTCGGCCTCGGAGGACGTGAATCCGGCCACGTCGATGGCGACCTGGTTCACCTGGTCCTGGAAGAGAATGATGCCCAGGGTCCGCTCCAGGGCCCGCCGCTCCAGGTCATGGTCGAAGGTGACGGGGTGCTTCTGGTTGCGCCGCGCGATGTACTCGGTGACGCCGTCGTTGACGCCGACGCCGGGCCGGACGGCGCCGACCTCGTGGGCCATGTCGACCAGGTTGCGGGGCCGGATTCGGGTGACGGTCTGCATCTGGGCCGCCGACTCGACCTGGAAGATGCCGATGGTGTCGGCGCGGCAGATCAGGTCGTAGACCGCGGGGTCCTCGAAGTCGATGCGCGAGAGGTCGACGGCCCGGCCGGTGCGGCGCTGGATCAGCTCCAGGGCCTCTTGCATCTGGGAGAGGGCGCCCAGCGCCAGGAAGTCGATCTTGACGAAGCCGGCGGCATCGATGTCGTCCTTGTCCCAGTGACAGACGTAGCGGCCATCGATGGCCCCTCGCTGGACTGGGACCTGGTCGATGAGGGGCGTGGAGGAGATGATCATGCCGCCGGGGTGCTGGGCCAGGTGGCGGGGGAAGCCGTCGATCTGGGCGGCCAGGTCGATCAGGTCTCGCCAGCCGGGAGCGTCAACCTTGTCGCGGAACTCGGGCAGGGCCAGCATCTCCTTTCGGACGTCACCGCCTCCGAAGGGCTCCACGCTCTTGGCGAGCTGATCGATCTCGTCGAGCGGCAGGCCCAGGGCCTTGCCCAGGTCCCGCACGGCGCCCTTGATCTGATAGGTGTCGATCATGCCGGTGAGGGCCGCCCGGTCCCAGCCGTGCTTTTCGTGGACCCGCAGGATGAGCTTCTCGCGGATGTTGCGGGGGAAATCCAGGTCGATGTCCGGCACGGTGGTCATGTCCTCGGGGAGGAAGCGCTCCAGCGAGAGGCCGAACTGGAGGGGGTCGATGTGGGAGAGGCCGATGAGGTAGCCCACGAGCATGGACACCGAGGAGCCTCGACCCCGGCCCGGCGGGTTCTCCTCGATGGGGGCCTCGGAGTCGACTAGCCCCAGCTCCACCTGCACCTCTCGGGCCAGCTGGATGATGTCGCGGTAGATGAGGAAGAAGCCGGCCAGGCTGTGCTTGCGGATGAGGCGGAACTCCTCCTCCAGCCGCGAGCGCACTCGCTCGTCGACGCCGCCGTAGCGGCGAGCGGCGGTCTGGAAGCAGAGCTCCTCCAGGTACGACTGAGGCGTATAGCCCTGGGGGACCGGGTAGTCGGGGAAGCGATAGGTCAGGTCGCGGGTGAGATCGAAGCTACAGCGTTCGGCGATGGCCAGCGTGTTGCCAAGGGCCTTGGGCGTGTCGCGAAAGAGACGGGCCATCTCCTGAGGCGGCTTGAGGAAGAACTCGCTGTTGGGGCGCCGCTCCCGGTGGCTCTCCTCCAGGCTCTTGCACGCCTTGATGGCGACGAGGCAGTCCTGGAGCCGGTGCCGCTCCCGGACGTGGTAGTGGGCGTTGCCCGTGGCGACGACGCCGATGCCCAGCCGGCGGGCCAGCTCCTCCAGCCGGCGGTTGCGCTGCGTGTCGCCGTGGGCCAGGTTCTGTTGGAGCTCCACGTAGTAGCTCTCGGGCCCGAACCATTCCTGGTACCGCCGCGCCAGGGCCTCCGCTTCGCCGGAGCGACCGCTCTCCAGCAGGCGAGGCAGCTCGCCCCTGGCGCAGCCCGACAGCGCGATGATACCCGAGGCGTGGTCCGGCAGCAGGCGCGGGTCCAGCTCGGGGTGGCGTCGCTCGCTGAAGACGTGAGCCGCCGACAGCAGGCGCGAGAGGTTGGCGTAGCCCTGGGGCGAGGCCGCCAGCAGGGTCAGGTGGCAGCCGCCCCGGAGGGTGACCTCGGCGCCGACGATGCTGGGCAGGTCGACGGCGCGGGCCGCCTGGGCGAAGCGCATGGCGCCGCAGAGGTTGTCGTGGTCGGTCAGGGCCAGGGCGCGGTAGCCCAGATCTCGGGCGCGGGTGACCAACTCCTCGACGGAGGAGGCGCCCTCCTGGAAGGAGAAGTTGCTATGGCAGTGCAGCTCGGCGTAGGTCACTTCGCTGAAATGTCATCCTGAGACCGCCGCAGGCGGGAGAAGCTGAAATGTCATCCTGAGCGAAGCGAAGGATCTCGTTGTCAGGACCACCCTTCGCTCAGGACGACATCACTACGCGCTCTGGCGGCGCCACGAGCCGTCGACCAGGTCGTGGTAGACCGTGACGCGGCGGCCGTCGGTCAGCAGCGCCTCGAAGTAGAGGCGGGTGATGGGCCGGCCGCGCCACCACTCCTCGTCGATGCGCCAGCAGTCCTCGATGGAGGCCACCTCCAGACGACGGCCTCGCAGCACTACTGTCCGGGGAAAGCCATCGTCGCCGGCCGCCACCTCCATCGCCTCGGGGGCGTTCAGGGGACGTATTGCACCAGCGCTTGCCTTCGTTCGGGGATGCGCGACCATGGCTCCACCTCCCTCACCTGATAGATGGGCGGGCGGCGGCCCAGCCGGACTTCCAACTGGCGGACCGCTTCCCGCAGGTTTTCCTCTCGCCGCACGTCGTTGAACAGGCTGCTCTGGAGCCCAGCCTCGCCGGTGAGCCGGCCGAGCGTCAGGGACAGCTCCTCCAGCGGCCCCGGCGGCGGGTGCGTATCCAGGACGTGGCGAAGGACGTACAGGGCCCGCTGCCGGTCGCCCAGGGGCTCGGCGAAGCTGACGCGGCGTTGCCACCCGGCGGCGCGGAAGAGCCGGCCTCCCAGCAAGGCCTCCCGGGCGTAGCGGCCCCGCAGGGCGGGACGGCTGAAGGCCCGGCCCAGCAGCACGTCGGTGGCCGTTGTCAGCGTCTCCAGGCTGACGACGGGCGTCGAGAAGCTCAGCGTTTCGATCACCGTCTCCTCGTGCGTTCTGGGCACGAGAGGTCTGGGGTCGATGCCGCAGGCCAGCTCCCAGGCCGTCTTGCCGTCGCGTCCGAGCTGGGCCTGGAGTGGGCCCATGGATAGGGCGGCCACGTCGCCCAGGGTCCGCAGGCCGAAGCCGCGCAGGCGGGTCCGCACGGCCCAGGGCAGGGGCAGCAGGTCGACCGATAGGGGCGCCAGGAACTCGCCGACGTCCTCGGGCGCTTTCACCGGCCGGTCCGGCGAGGCGAGGGTGGCGGCTACATGAGCGGGGAACTTGCCTCCGCCGATGCCCATGCGGGCGTCGAGATGTCTGGGGATGGCGTGGAGCAGGGCCGTGATCAGCCGCGCCTCGCTGCCGTAGAGGGCCTCCAGGCCGTCGAGCCGGACGTGGGCCAGGCCAAGGCTGGCCTCCTCCACCTCCGGGCTGCGCTGCTCCAGCCGGTCCAGGAGCCGGTCGAAGACCTCCCGGTAGTGCGCCGGGTCCGCCTCCACCAGGGCCGCTTCCTTGCACCGGCCCATCGCCTCCTGCAAGGGCATGTCCGGGAGCACTCCACCGGCTTCGGGCGAGCAGTCCAGCACCAGGCGCCGCGACCCGGCGCCGTGGGCGACGACGACGGGGCGGCCTCGCAGCCGCGGGTCCCGCTGGCGCTCGATCTTGACGGGCAGATGGCTGATCAGGATACAGGCGAGCTTCATGGCAGTCCTCACTGGGGAGCGAACAGATAGTAATAGAACAAACGTTCGCTTGTCAAGATGCAGGTGGCTTGCTTTTCGGGGGCTGCTTACTGTTCTGAAATAGTTCTGAACCAGAGCGAAGATTCTCCGGCAAAGCCCTGCCGGCGGCGAGCTCGTTTGCGACGGCCTCGGCGCCGTAGTAGTATCCCTAGACCGTTGGCCGGCCGACGCCGAGCCCGGACCTTGTCTTGAGGAGAAGAGCCCATGGCCGATACGCCCCTTCGTTTCGCTCTGCTCACGCCCATCGTCACGCTGCTCCCCCGCCGCGGCCCGACCTGGGAGGCGGACGGTGGCCCCGAGGACCTGCGGCAGATCGCCTTGGCCGCCGATCGTCTGGGCTACCATCACCTGACCTGTAGCGAGCACGTGGGGATCCCCACCGAGGTCGCCAAGGTCCGCGGAGGCCGCTACTACGATCCGCTGGCGACGTTCGGCTACATGGCCGCCATCACGCAGCGGGTCCGGTTCCTTACCCACGTCATCGTCCTTCCGTACCACCATCCACTGGCCGTGGCCAAGCGCTACGGGACCCTGGACCGCATGTCTGGGGGGCGGCTCATCCTGGGCGTCGGCGTGGGCAGCCTGCGGGAGGAGTTCGAGCTGCTGGACGCCGCGTTCGATCAGCGAGCCGATCTCTACACCGACGGCCTGAAGGCGCTGCGCGCCGCCCTGGGCAAACGCCAGCCGGTGTACCACGGGGAGCACTACCGGTTCGACGATTTCATCATCGATCCCTGGGCCGTCCAGGAGCGCATGCCGATCTGGCTGGGCGGGCGCACGCCCCTCTCCCTGCGACGGGCGCTGGCTGCCGCCGACGGATGGGACCCCTTCGGCATGGACATCGACCGGCTTGGCGAGCTGCTGGCCCAGGCCCGGGAGTGGCCTGAGTGGAGGCAGCGGGACGAGCCTTTCGACGTCGCGCTGGCCCCCGAGCCGCTCTACGACGTCACCGACCAGCAGCAACGCTCGGACCTGATCGACCTCGTCGCTCGATACCAGGCTGCCGGGGCCACCATGCTCAACATGAGCTTCCGCTCCCGCAACCTGGAGCATTACCTGGAGCAACTCGGCGTGTTCGCCGAGTCGGTCGTGCCGCGGTTCGCCTAGCACCTGCTTGCCTAAGTCAGCGCAAACAAGAACCTGGCTGTGATCCCGTTCGCCCTGAGCTTGTCGAAGGGTGCCCTGTGATTCGGCCGCCTCAAATTCGCGCCGAAGGCGTACCAGAAGCCTGTCTTTTTGACGCGCCACGAGCCGCCACCTACAATTGGTGACGCCTCACCGAAGGGTGGTGACGCCTCACCGAAGGGTGGTGGTGACGCCGCGCCAACGGGTGGGGGCGCCTCACCAAAAGTGGGAGCACCGCACCGAAAGGAGCCCCCGGCATG